>CAISJJ010000488.1 GCA_903885595.1 uncultured Bacteroidales bacterium | reverse complement strand
GGCCTTAAAGTGGATAACTGGCAGATGGACCAGGGATTACCGGTAAACTCAATCATAGACATTGCGCAGACAGCAGATGGCTGGCTGTTTTTTAGCACCGAGGAAGGTTTGGCCAGGTTTAATGGCAAGACCTTTTTTCTGATGAACAAAACCAACATACCGGGTTTGAATGTGAATTTTATCAGTGCGTTGCTGGGAACAGCCGATACCAGCTTGTGGATTGGCACCGAAGGCGATGGCCTGATTCGTTACAGGCACGGCATCTTTACCAAATATAATATAGCCAACGGATTAGCATCCGACCGCATATTTACCCTTTATGAGGATCCAGGCGGCGGAGTTTGGATCGGGACCTCAGGTGGTGGATTGAATTATCTGAAAAATGAAAAAATCGTAAAGTTTGATACTCTGAATGGTTTGGCATCCAATTATATCCGTTCGATTACAGTGGACGCAGGGGGAAGAACCTGGGTGGGAACCCAAAAAGGACTTTCTGTAATCGATCATGGTCAGATTAAAAATTATTACTCGGGAGATGGATTGACGGATGATTTTATCGAAACATTGGTGGCCGGTAATGACCAGAATATTTGGATTGGTACAAAGAGTGGCGGTTTAAATCTGTTCAGGAAGGACAGGTTTTATTCCTATTCAACGAAAGAGGGTTTAACCAGTGATGCGGTGATGAGTTTGTGTTTCGACAACGCAGGTATGTTATGGATCGGAACGAATGGCGGTGGAATTACACGGATGAAAGATGGGAAATTCTATCCTTTTACAACGCGCGAAGGCCTTTCCGGTGATCTGATCACCTGTTTGTTTCAGGACAGGGAAGGAAATATATGGTCAGGATCTTCAGGAACCGGTATCGACCGGATAAAAAAGAAATCGATTCAAACGCTGACTACCCGCGAAGGATTACCCGGCGATGTTATCCTCCCTGTTTTTGAAGATCATGCCGGTGTGTTGTGGCTGGGGGTTGCCGGCGAAGGATTAACCAGATTGGAAAACGGCAAAGTTCAAATTTTTACCCGAAAAAATGGCTTGCCTGATGATCTTATCCTATCTATTGCCGAAGATATGGATCACACCCTTTGGATCGGAACGGCAGGAGGCGGGATCACCAGTTTGAAAAATGGTGAATTTACGACCTATACCACTGCACACGGGTTATCGAACAATGTTGTGATTGCGTTACATTGCGACAGATCAGGCGTTATGTGGGCAGGAACCACAGGAGGCGGGATCAACTGTTTTAAAAATGGCCGCTTTTCAGCGCTCACAACGAAAAATGGCCTGTCGCATGATAATGTTACGTGCATAACCGACGACAGCAGGGGTAATTTATGGGTTGGAACCAATGAGGGCTTAAACCTGATCAGGAACAATAAAATTACCGTATTTACCCGTGATAATGGTTTGTCAGACGATTACATCCTTTCATTGTATGAAGATAAAGATGGAAATGTTTGGGCCGGAACTGCTGCCAATGGTTTTAACCTGATCAGGAATGGGAAAATTACCCGTTTTACCATGAAGGATGGTTTGATTCATGAAGTGGTTCTGAAAATTATTGAAGATGATTTCGGGTATTTCTGGATCAGTTGTAACAAAGGAATTTACAAAGTAAAAAAACAGGATTTACTTGATTTTGCCGATTTGAAGCTAAAATCACTGAGTCCGGTTTCCTTCGGAAAGTCCGACGGCATGGAATCGACTGAATGCAATGGGGGTGTTTCGCCTGCAGGCTGTAAAACGCATAATGGTAAATTACTTTTTCCCACCATGAAAGGAGTAGCCATTGTTGATCCTGACTTAATGAATAAGGTTGCCTCTTATTTCTCGCCGCTTTTTATCGAAGAATTTCTGGTTGATGGTCAACCTGTTGACATTACATCCTCAATGTCGATCCCTTCCTACTCAAAAAGACTTGAATTCAGTTTTGCAGCGCTGAATTATACCAATCCCGACAGGATCAGGTATCGTTGCAGGCTGGTTGGTTTCGACCAGGATTGGATTGAATGTGGTAGCGAGAGACACGCTGATTATACCAACATTCCGGGAGGTAATTACCTTTTTAAGGTTATGGCTTCGAATGAAAATGGCCAGTGGGATGACCTGACTTGTACTGAATTGAAATTCAGGCTGAACCCGCCATTTTACCGTACTTTAGTGTTTTACCTGGTCATTTTAATCTTTTTATTCCTGCTGATTTTCTTTATCACCTATTATTTTGTCGGACGATATCAGCGCCAAAGGCTTAAACTCCTCGTTGCCGAGCGTACAAATGAGCTTCATCAGAAAATGATTGCCCAGGAACTGGCAAAGATAGAATTACAACGGATAAATGATGAGTTGAAGGTGGCCAAAGAGCAAGCCGAATCAGGCGACCGCCTGAAAACGGCCTTTATGAATAACATATCCCACGAAATTCGCACACCGCTGAATGGCATTCTTGGATTCAGCCAGTTGATGGCCGATCCTGACCTGACCCAGGATGAACGGCTACAATACCTTTCAATCGTGAAATCCAGCAGCAACAGGCTGATGAACACCGTGACCGATTATATGGATATTTCACTGCTTGCTTCGGGCAACCAGGATGTAGAATCCACACGCTTTAATCTTCGCGATTTGCTGGACGAAATCTATTATCATTTTCAAAAAAACTGCCAGATCAGGAAGCTTTCGCTGACACTTCAAATCCCACCTTTACCAAGTGAAATATATATCATTTCCGACCGTGAATTACTGAATAAGGTGATACGGCATCTTCTTGATAATGCTGTAAAGTTCACCAAACAGGGCGAAGTTACTTTCGGTTTTGAAGTGAAAGAAAATGAACCGGAGTTTTTTGTCAAAGATACGGGTATTGGAATAAGCCGGGAAATTCAGGCAGACATCTTCGCAAAATTTATCCAGGAAAATATTTCCGATACAAGAGGTCATGAAGGAAGCGGTCTGGGGTTGTCGATCGTACAGGGAATTATTGAATTGATGGGAGGTCGTATCTGGTTTGAATCGATAAAAGGCGAAGGATCTTCGTTCTATTTTAACATTCCGGCTGAAATCACCTCGGATTTAAAAACAAATGCTCCGGAACCTGCCGGGGTGACAACAAACAAGCCGCTTGTACTTATCGCCGAAGATGAAATTTCGGGTAGTGTTTTACTTGAAATGATCCTTGAAAAAGTGGGATTGGCGATGCTATTTGTAACTGATGGGCAACAAGCAGTGGATGTATGCCGCCAGAATCCCATGATATCATTGGTGTTGATGGATCTGAAAATGCCCGTGATGAATGGCTTTGAAGCCACCAGGGAAATAAAAACGTTCAGACCAGGTCTCCCTGTCATTGCAATTACAGCCTATGCCCTTAGCGGAGACGAGAAAAGAGCGCTCGATGCCGGATGCGATGATTATATAGCCAAACCGTTTGAACGGGATGTGTTGCTGGAAAAGCTGAAAAAATACCTTGCGGGTCAAAGTAATTAACGAAGGGGTCATTTTCGATGAAAAATTTTAATCAACAAAGACTATTCCTGGGATCGGAAATATTACTTTTTCTTGTAATAGCTGCTGTAGGTGTTTTTTATATCCGTTATACATGGATTAGATTTGAAAATAAGGAAACTGAGTATGTGCTTCAAATCGGCAAATCTGTTGTTGCCGCATTGCCAAAGGACG
>CAISJJ010000487.1 GCA_903885595.1 uncultured Bacteroidales bacterium | reverse complement strand
TTGTTGGCCATAAAAACAAATTGACAATTGCCCGTTTTTTGGGCAATACGGGGAAACACCTCGTCATATTGTGGCAAATATTTGAACAAAGATTGTGCACAAATATAGAGAATCACATCTTTTTTAATTCCAGGTATATCATGTCCTGATAGCAGTAAATCCATATCTGATGGAAGATAATGAAAACCGAGGTTGGGCAAACGGATCAAGGTCTCCGTATAATGTTCAGCACCTTCTTCAGGTTCCATCAAATCACTGCTCAGAAAATAATCTATAGTTGGCAGTCCTGAGGTAGTAGGGTGGCCGTGAGAGCAACATTGCACTGATGCCAAACGCAGAGCCGACAAACGTATCGTCATTCTATTCATGCCTATTTCCGGATAGATTAACACATCAATTCTATCTTCCAGAATATTACGACAGAGGCTCTCTATGGAAAAATCATTTTCAACAAAACGAATAAAAGAATTCCTTGCTACACTTGTGTAAGCGTCTGAGGAATAGCCAGTAGAATAACCATATAGAGCAAATCGTTTTTTATCCAAAGCTCCCAACCATCCTCTTATTATTACTTTCCATACGGAATGATAACGAAAGAAGCCAGACACGATACCGACCCGTATTGGTTCTCCAGAGATATGTTGTGAAGGAATCGGCAAGCTCCATTGAGGATAGCGTGCAGCCTGAATTTTACAAATCAATTTTCCGTATTTTTTCTGCAGTTCCTTGTCATTAAATCCTTGGTAGCAGAGGTAAAATGGATATTCACCCACAGCTTTTATGGCTCTCAATATTGATTCTGAATCATGGAGGTCAATAGAATCAGAAAGTTCTGTGAGGAGCTTAACGTATGCCGTTCTAGCAGAACTAATCTCTTCTTCCTTTTTATACACTATCGGACACAAGTTAACCAAATGGAGAAAACGAGCATAAACAGATCCTGGGTCCAATTGCTGCGCCCTTTGTAGAGCGGAAATTGTCTCTTCTTTACGACCCAGTTTCGCTAAGACAATCCCCTTTTTAATATAGGCATCCGGATTATCTGGGAGAAGTTGCAAGGATTTTTCACAACAGGTAAGGCATATGGGATAAAGAATCGGTGATTTTTTTTTCAGTAGCACATCGGCCAAATTTAACCAAGCTGAAAAATCATTCCGATTTGTCTTGAGAGCTTCTCTGCACTCGTTTAAAACATCTTGATAATTGTCTGAGAACATAAAATAATAATTGATTTAGGTGTTTAGGGTTATTTTTACTTTTTCTTAAAACAAAAATAAAGAAATTCAGTGATTAAGGTGGAAAATGGAGAATGAAGGCTTAAATGCGAAAAAGAATTTGGGACTTGCTTGGAGCATAAGATTTCACGAACATCATGGCCTGCCAACCAGAACTATTATCTTCTGTTCCAAATAGCTCATATGATCAATCAATTGGTTGAACGAAGCAAACAGGTATTGAAATAATGAAGAACATTCCAATCAAACCATGGTTGCCCAGTTGAAAAAAACAAGGATCGCATATTTTATAATTTTTCAATGAGAATAAAGTTTTTTTAATGCCTTATTTTCCAGGCTAATAGCTGAGGATATTTATTAATTCCGTAATTGAATCACACCTAACCTGACCGAGGTGAGAATAGTTAAAACTGAAAGGAGGTTCCCATCCAAAACCATTTATTAATTTGATCTAATTTCTTGACATCTTTATATTCCGATTTAGCATGACCCCAATTTTTTCCCAAAAATCTCTGTATTCTTTTGTGGAGATCAATAATTGTAACTATCTTCATAAAAATATTTTCATTGAATTGTAGAAAATCGTAGAAAATATGATTTGTTGTTGGAATATTTAATATTTTTACGTTTTAGATTTTATTTTCATAAATAAATAGACATGGAACCACACACATTCAAACTTGGAAAGCACCCAGCCAAAGACGACGTGAACATCACGGAATCGCTTCCCCTTTGGGAGAAACCAAAAATAACAGAAATCAATTGTATGTCCGTAAAAGCGGGCACTTATGTTTCAACCGCCGAGACTGGAGCATGCAAACCAGCCTCCTAAAAAAACGATAACCCAATGTAGGTGATTTAAATCGTCAAAAGGGGCGTGGAGGAATCAGGTTGGATTTATAGCCATATGCAGTGCAAACTCTAAATACGGAGAAGGCTATGGATAACTTGTAATCTATTGGGTACCCTCATTAATTTCCCCATTAAATCAAGAGAAAACGAAAGGAGGACCCACTTCCGATTATTGGGAGTCAATGAATGACAATGGCGTTCTTACTAAATCGTGATCTCCAAAATAAAAATTTTCGCCACTTCAATATAAAACAAACCCACAATAGACATGAAGGCTCCACGGACAGACCAAATCGCTTTTACTAAAAACGATGATTCACCAAAACTTAAATGGAATTCACCAAAAATAAATGAGCTAAACACCATTAATTCGGAATCAGGCGGACTTAAACATTCACACGAGGGAACATTTTGGGAAAATTTCGGGCCTTCATAATAACCAAGCTCACCCCAAGCTTACCTATCTCAATACCAATAAACTTGGACAACCACCAATTGAAAGGCTAAATAATATGGACAATCGAGAAGAGCAAATGAAAAGTATATTTTACCCCAATTTTTCGACCAAAATCACCTTTTTCACCAACATATCGTTGAGAAACAGCAAGGTATCATTTTTACACAGTTCCGGGTCAACGTCGTAATGGGTCACCAGCTTCTCAATCAGACCATCCACTTTTGCAGGGGTTTCCAGAAGGTTCCAGATATGGGTTCCAATTTTATCAACTCCAAAAAACAGTCCCTGGTCTACGCTCATCATCACCACCTCATCGTCCATCGCGCTGTGAATGATCTCCGGATTTCTGGAAATTACTGACTGTAAGGTCACCGTGTTTGCTTCTTTCATTTTCTTTAATTTAACATTTCCACTTGTTTCAATAAACTATTTCACCAGCCTCCGTCAAATAACCGAATTTTTTTATGACGATGCTGTGCTCTTTGATAATTTGTTGAGCCTGTTCCGGGGTCAACTGTTCACGCCAGGAGCCTGGTTCGCCTTTACGGAAAAATGATGGAGTTCCCAAAGGCCGTTCTTTAAACCCTTTCTCTTTTTCCTGCTTCTGCAGTTCATTAAAATCACACTTCTTCAAGGCTGTTTCAATGGCATCTGCAGTAAAATCAAGTCCGGCAAATTGGGTTGCGGCAATAAAAGTTGACAAGGATGAATATTTCATGTCTTCGTAACGAATGACGTGCACACTGATTTCGGGGGCGCTGGTCCAGCTTGACACATGATCGCTCCAAGTTCCTATTTTTTGACGAAGCTGATCTTTCATCCTTTTGGTTTTTGCGCATAAACCATGGTTCCCATCACCCATCATTTCAATGCTCTGTTGAACGGCACAGCTGTTATGATTGGAATTGGATACGGCTACATCAAGGGGGTTGCGGATAATGTAAATCACTCCTTTGGTAGCAGAAGGTGGAAACAGGGGACTTTTATCGGGCAGGAATGTATAGGCATCATGCACTTTTATAAAAAGGGCCTCTTTGGATTCGTCTGAAATAATGTTGTACAGGCCTGGGCGCAGCTGATCGACTTCATCGTGCGAAAGGTCAGAGGCCTCAATGCCGGTGATCTCATCGAAAATGTGGCGGGCGCTTGCGATACCATGGGTACTGGTGATTTTATTGATATCGGCAGGATCTTCTTTGTCATCCAGCAGGTTGGATAAAAAAATCCGGAACCAGGTGTTTCCCGATTTGGGATAGGAGGCTAACCAGATAATGTTTTTCATCCGTTTTCCAGGTCACTGATGATGCGTTCCCGTAACAGGTCAATATTGATCTTTCCATCCGGTCTTGAAATCCTCTTTACGATGGTATGTTTGCCTATGCTTGTCTGCATGTTAAAGGAGGCGGCAGGATTACTTATTGCATTGCCAATCCGGTAACGGTAGGCATTGTGCTTGATCGGAACGAACTTATCCTGGCCCTTGATCTCCACCATTTCGATACCCGGTGTGTTTTTCGTGGAGAGCACATAAACCCGTTTTAATGGCAGGGGCATCGTGTAAAACCTTTTTTCTATCGGGACTTTATATTTTTCAGGGTTATTTTGACGGTGTTTTAAGGTTGTAACATCTTTTTCAAAATGATCAAGCACATCGCGCCAAAGCCAGGTATAGGCGACACCCGGATGTACAAACGGCACACCCTTATCAGACAGGGAGATTGCACAGATTTCGTCGGCAACCACATGGTAACCGTGCTGATGAAAGGAGGCCAGTATGGTTGATTTTCCAACTCCTGAAACCCCGGTAAAAATAACACAAACGCCATTTACTTCGATGGCGCTGGCATGCATCGGCAAAAAACCACGCTGATACAGTAAAACGCCTATCGGGGTATTGATGGTAAACAAACTGAGGTCGACATCATCGGTTCCACTGGCTCTGTCAATGACAATTTCATTTCCCTGGCTTACCAGGAACCGTGCAATACATGGGACTCTTAACAGAAAACTGCCTTCATTCAATTCGTAGGCAACACCTTTGTTTTTGATGGGTTCAGGCAGATGTTCAGGCACCTCTCCGAACCTGATCGTTACATCAGGGATTCCGGCGCCGGGCATCAGGCCGGGAAGTTCGGGTTCGGAGGCTATTTGAAGGCCGAATGCGGTGTAGTAATACATGCACAAAAATTAGAAAAAAAGGAGAATGGTGACGCCCAATAGTTTATCATCATAGATCAATTGTCTTCTTATCTTTAGAAAACTCATCAAATGACAGATCTTTAATGTATTCAAGAATCCTTTCTGCCGATTCCTTTATGTCTTCAAGTAAAAGATTTGGAGTTCGTTCAGACATAAATCAGATCTTTTTGAATTTCTTCAAAATACTTAGGTTTGACCCCATTTTTTGAGACTAGATCTACTTTGCGATCGAGTATTTTTTCGAGCTCTTCAGCTAAGTCAATAAATTCAATTCCAATAGGTTGGTCATAATCAATAAGAATATCGATATCACTATCCTCCCGAAAATCTTCCCTTGTGAATGAGCCAAAAATTCCTATGGCTGTAAGGTGATACCTGGAGAGTAAATCCTCCTTGTTATCCTTCAGGGTTTTGGCAATATGTTGCTTATCGATCATATAACAAAGATACATGACTATTCAGGAAAAGCAAAATATTTTAACATGCTGGTTGTAACGCCACTTTATGAAGCCCGAGGGACGAGGGCGAGATAATGTGGCGGAGATGGATGGCGGACTGAGAAAACACAGTGGGGCCAACCTGCGGCTATTTCTTACCGCTGGTTGGCTGCTGGCAGAAGGATGGCTTACCAGGATCACTTGCTGTACCCGAAAAGCTGAAATTTTGAAGGCGGAGCAAGTTGAAAAGTCGTTAATGGGAGTTAAATTTCAATTGCAATATTGACCTTCCCCCCCAGACCCTTTTCGACAATGTCGTATAATGTTTTCAAATTCATATTACTGCCGTCATTTTCAACCCTTGAGATATAACTCCTTTTCTTTGAAATTACTTTTGCTAGTTCTTCCTGAGTCATTTTCTTAGATTCTCTTGCCTGACGGATTAATAATCCAATTTTAAACGCTGCAATATCACGATCAAGTTCATCCCTGCGAGGAGAACCTGTTTTACCATAGACATCATCTTTTATCTGTGTCCATGATTTCAGATTTGAATGTTCCTTTTTCATGTGTTAATAATTTTGATTTCAATGGTCACATGGAATACCCATAAATTAACATTCACGGTTGGTATGAACGTTGTCCTTATGGGCATTTCATATTTTTCCCTTTTTCTTTTCTTCGAAATATTCTTCCTTAAGTCTTAAGGCGAGTGATATTTCGGGTTTTGGTGTCTTTTGTGTTTTCTTTTGAAATCCATTGAGGAGAATCACTAACCGGCCATCATCAAAGAAACAGAACACCCTCCAAATGTCGGAACCGAGTGAGAATTTGGTTTCATATAAGCCTTGAGTTCCTTTGATATGTTCAAGATACCTGGCTGGGATAAATTGTTGATATTCTATTATTTCGAAAATCTTGTATATTTTGTTTTGAACTTTAACAGGTTGTTTTACCAGAAAGTCCTCGAAATAGTGCTTATATGCAACGATTTTTCGAATCTTTTCAAAATCAATCAGTTTTGGGCAAAGGTAACTTAAAAGTTACTTATATGCAAAAAGTAATGAAGTGTGTTTATTTTTACCTTTTCTGATGCTGGTTATAATGATTACTGAAAAAAGAATTGATTTGGGTTGGCGGCCAACATGTTTCCTTTTCCTGAAACTTTTTGGCGGTGAAATGGCCGGAAGTCAGGAATATGGATCCTACAAAGGACACTTGTCATGCTCGTCGAAGCATGAGGCAGGGCATTTGCCGGATTTTAAATCTGGTGATGGTGATTGTGGGTGCTTTATGCCCTGACATCAGACCGGGAAGTTCGGGTTCGGAGGCTATTTGCAGGCCGAAGGCGGTGTGGTTGTGCATGCACCAAAATTAGAAAAAATGGAGATTGCTGGCACACTGAATATTTTCGTTCAGAATGGCGAAGAAATGGTTGGTTTATCCGGCAAGGCAAGTTGTTTCATCTTTGATTTTGAATGCGTCTTTACTTATTTTTGTATAAAGAAATTATGATGGCTGAAATATGCAGGTTCTTTGGGATCATCATTCAAATGTATGAAAATGAGCCAGTGCACACGAATCAAACCATTGGTATAAATGAAATGGATCTTAAAAATAATCGAAAATCAACCTTATAAGGTAACTTGTTTGTGGAACGACAATGTTATTCGAACCATTGATCTCGAAGGATTTCTGAAAACGGCCGGCAAGGATCCGGATAATTCTTACAGCCAATTATTAGTTAAAACCCGTTTTTCAGAGGTTAAATGTGATGGGTCGACATTATTCTGGGAAAACGGAATAACCATGAAAGATATTGATGGTAAAACATATCCTGCAGCGCTTGATATTGATCCTGATGTTCTTTTCGAAATGACGATCAATACAATTCCTATATATCGTACCCTTTAGGGTATACTTTTTAATTATTTTGTAAATATATACCCGAAAGGGTGTATTTATCCTGATTTTCATTACCTTTGTACCCTAAAGGGTATATCAATGGATCTGAAAACTTTCATCAAAGAAAAAAGAAAACTTGCAAATCTGACCCAGCCGGAAATTGCTGAAAAGGCAGGTGTGGGTCTTCGTTTTGTCAGGGAAATGGAACAGGGGAAGGTTACTTTACGGCTTGACAAAGTCAACCAGGTCCTGAAGCTTTTTGGATTTGAGCTGGGCCCTGTCGAAAGAAAAAGGAGCGATTAGATAATGACGGGTGACGGATGAGGGATGACGGATGACGGATGACGAAGTGAAATGAATTATGAGAAGAGCAGAAATTAAGGTTCACGAACACACAGCAGGGTGGCTGTGGCAGGATGAAACCGGGTATCATTTCTTATACGATCAGGCCTACCTGGCATTAAAAGAGGCAGAACCGGTAAGTCTTACGCTTCCGATACAGGCTGCCCAATTCGACAGCAATGTTCTCTTTCCTTTCTTCGATGGCCTGATCCCGGAGGGGTGGCTGCTCGACATTGCCAAAAGAAACTGGAAACTGAATGCCAGGGACCGGATGGGGCTTCTTTTGGCCTGCTGCAGAGATTGCATCGGGGCAATAGGTGTAACAGAGGTTAAAGAGGAGGAGCAGGTATGAAACAATGTTTGTATTGTTATCAATCCTTAACCGCAAATGACACTGACTTTCATCCATCGTGCAGCAGGAAGATCTTTGATCAGCCGGTTCCTCCCGAATTGCCTTATACGGAAGCGCAAATGGCCGATCTGGCATTGAAGGTGGTTCAGACACAGGTAACTGTCACCGGCGTTCAGGCCAAATTATCCCTTCACCTTGAATCACCTGAAGGAAGAGGGATACCAAAAAGATTCACCATCGTCGGTTTGTGGGGAGGATATATTTTAAAGCCGCCAACGGGGCATTATCCTCAATTGCCCGAGGTTGAAGACCTTACCATGCATCTCGCCCGCCTGGCCAGGATATCAGTGGTTCCTCATAGCCTTATCCGTCTTCAATCAGGAAATCTTGCATATATTACCAAACGTATTGATCGTGTAAAAACGGAGAAGCTGCATATGGAAGACATGTGTCAGCTTACCGAACGTCTTACCGAGGACAAATATCACGGATCGCACGAGCAGGTGGCAAAGACCATCCTGAAATATTCCCGTAACCCGGGTTTGGATGTGATCAATTACTTTGAGCAGGTTCTTTTCGCATTTCTGACAGGGAATGCTGATATGCATCTGAAGAATTTTTCATTGATAAAACTTCCCGGCATGGGTCATGTAC
>CAISJJ010000486.1 GCA_903885595.1 uncultured Bacteroidales bacterium | reverse complement strand
TTAAAAAAATTGAAATAAATGAATATTCTAATCTGCGAAGACCACGACATAACCATTGATGGAATTAATGACAACCTCAAAAGATCAGGAATAGAATACCGTCTTACCGGGGTGAATTGTGGCAAGGATGCCAAGAGTCATTTGAGCAATAACGACTGCCAATTGCTCATACTCGATATTTCTCTCAGTCATAAAGAGGGAAATCATACCAGAAAAGAAGACGGCATAGAAATATTGAAAAATATAAAATCAAGATGGCCCGAACTAAAGGTTTTGATGATGAGTATGCATGACGAAAATTATATGGTAAGGGCTTCGTTCGACAATGGGGCGCAGGGATACCTTTTCAAGGCAAATGCTTCAAAGGAATTGAAAACTGCTATTGAAACCGTTATGAAGGGGCAAAAATACTTATCGCCCGATTTGCAGCAAAAATACGAAAGATTTTGTGCCCGTCATCAGGGTTCTCTTTTCGATACGCTCACAAAAACGGAAAAAAACAGAGCCATTCAACTGGTCAATGACATAACTCAAAAAGAAATTGCCGTGATGGTGCATAGGAGCGAAAGTACCATAAGGAACCAACAAGCAAGTATTTTTAATAAATTGGGAGTGAATTCAATTCAGGAATTGAAAGAATATTTAAAATTTTTCAAACACTTCTGAGGCTTTTTTTGATGGCATATCGCGCTAAAGGCGCGTCATACTTATCATATGCACGTAAAGTTTTTTAGACATTCTGTCTATTGACTTGCCTATTTTGTAGCTATAATTTTGTGTTTCTAAAGTACAAATTATTGCTCAGTGAAATCACTTGCTACAAATAGTTCAAAATTGTGCTTCAGCAGCTCTGATAACAAAATATCTGCTGATGGAAATAATGGCTATTTCAGCATATTGTATCATTCAAGCGTAATATTATCAGCTCATTGTAGTAAAATAACACTTTCTGAATGCCTCATTCCGGCATCGGGTTTTATAGCTCCGCCCTCAGGCGGCGCACCTCTGCCTGAAGACGGAATGCTTCTGCCCTTGGTGGGAATCATTCCGCCCACAGGAAGAATGATTCCATCATCAGATGGAATGCCTCCGCCTTTGGGTGGAATGGCTCTGCCTTCGATAAGAATAGCTCCACTCTCAGGGAAAACCCTGCTACCTAAGGCAGGAATGATTCCATCCTCAGGCGGATTGCCTCCCCACTTGGGCAGTATGCCGCTACTCGACGTGGAAATGGTTTTTCCCGAAGTAAATTCAGCAAAATCACACTTCGGACGACCTCCTCCCGAATAAAAAATCATCAAAAAAATGAAATGAAATGTAAAAATTATAAACTAAAAATTTAAAAAAATGAGTAAAAAGAAATTAAAAAAGAAACTGGTTGTAACCACCAACCAAAAGGGAATGACCGAATCGGAACTGGTTCAGGACTCAGTGGATAAAATTAAGGCAATGGGCGACAATAATACCATAGTCCCCACCCCTGATCCAACCATCCTCGTAATGGGAGGTAAAGCAGAAGATATTCAGAAAAATATTATCAAACGCGATCTGCTGAAACAGGAATTGAAAGATGTAACTGTTCAAATCAGTAGTGGCTTGTCTGATATAAAAAGCAAATTTGTGGATAAATGGGCCAAACAAATTCAGGATGCAGTGGGCGACGACGAGGGTAAAGTGAAATTATTGAAATTCGGAATCAAAGGCATTGACGACGGACATGCCGAACCTCCAATCAATGTTTACAATTCACGTCCGGTGATACTAAAGATTGATGTGGGCACACATTTGCAGCATACCTTGGAAATAGTGAACAGCGAAACCAAAAAAATTTCGCTGCCCTACAAGGCCAAACATACTGATGTATATGCTTTTTTGGGTGATGAACAACCTTCCGACATCAAAAAAATGCAGTATTTGGGTATTGCCCAAAAAGGCAAATTCACCCACTATCTGGAAGCTGCCGAACTGGGTAAAACCATTTGGTATATCGTGGTGTATGTTGATAAAAAATCCATTAAGCCTCAACAACTCAGCGTAGCGGAGAAAGCGACGGTGGTTTAGAGTTTCCTTGTTTTTGAAACACAACTCATCCGGTGTCACTCTCTGTTTTTGATGACTGATGGCCGGGTGAGTTTTATAAAAAATAAAATGATTAAATTTCTTAAGGCGGGGTAGCTGATAACCGTATAGAGTAGGCAATAATCAAAATCCAAATTATCATGAAAACATTTCAGAAAAAGATTTTCTTTCTTCTGATTATTTTGACTGCCTTCAATTTTAATGAAATAATGGCACAAACCTATGGCAGTGGTGCATTAATCTCTAGTGGCAGTTGCGGCGTAACGGGGACACTCGGGGGCTGCACAAATACATTTATCGGTGAAGGTGCTGCATTAAATAATAATGCGAACGGAACAACAAATACGGCTTTAGGATACAGAACGCTTTACAGCAATTTATCTTCAGGATGCAATATTGCTATTGGTGATAGTGCTTTATATTCACAAGCATATAATCCAGGCTATGGTTGGGGTGGCTTTAATGTTGCTGTAGGAAATGCC
>CAISJJ010000485.1 GCA_903885595.1 uncultured Bacteroidales bacterium | reverse complement strand
GGCATCGTATTTGGCCCACATGAGCCCGGTAGCATGATCGGTGATGGTGCTGTCTGCATTATCAGTAAAATTGTTATTTCCATAGGAAGGATTTCCGCGCACATAGCGTATGTGCATCTTCTGACGGGTGACAGTTGTAGGAGGAACATATTTGGGGTAACCCTTGATGCGTCCGTCGATAAAGTTCACTCCGAAAATCGTAGTATCGGCCATCATGGTGAGGCTTGTATACTTATTGGCTGACCAATCCTGGGCATCGATAATGCGCTCGCCGATGGATAAATTGCCATAGGCAAACTGAAAGTAAGTAGTGTCAATATAGGCTATACAGGTTGAAGCGTATTGGCCAGATTTGCCATTGAAGTTGATGAGGGAATACAATTCCTTTATGGTAGGAACCCGCCAATCGTTGTATCCACCCACATTGCATTGAGCCGCCATAATGAAGGCACTGTCCCAGGTTATTTTGGCACCTCGTGCCTGAACCCACATCAATCCGCTGTTCAGATCACTGATGGTTCCGTTGCCATTGTTCTGATAGGAAGGGGTGGTACCCTGAAATTGGCCGTAAAAAGCATCCGTTGTATTGGTGGGGCAGGTAATTGGAGTGGTGTTACCATAACATTGGGTTACTCCGGTTCCGACAATGGGGTATGTGAGGGATTGACTTTGTAGTTTCCCTTGTATGAGCATGAATATGCAAAAGGTAGTAAGTAAAGTGGCAAAAATCGGTGCTTTCATTTTATTGTTTTAAGGGATTACATTTAGTCAAATAGGGTGGTTTCAATCGAACTGACTTTTCCATGATCCAAATCAACGGGAATCTCTGGGTGGCCTTTGCAGGTTTTGAATGACTTCGTGAATAATATCGTTGAAGATAATCTTTTGCTCAGGGGTGCAGAGTTTCTTTACTTCTACAAAATGATTGTAAGTGAGCAATTCTATCTGCTTCTGGTTGACAGCTATCTTATCTGCCATGATCACTTTTGTGGTGTCAGCAGCATCGGAAATCAAACCATCGAAGAAAGATTTTCTAAGCTTTTTGCCTTCTGCCTGCAATATCTCAATAGAATCGTGGTGAGCGGTCCTCAGTTTATCGAAAGCTGTTTCCTGAGTTGAGTTGAATTTCAATTTTTCAACAATAAAACGTCCGGGATCGCCTCCCTCCTTTTGCATACGGTGATGATCGGCAAGGGGTTTTAATAATAAGAACACTATCAGTGTTAGGTTTAACACCAACAATACTAAAGCAAAAGCTTTCCAGAATTTTGACGGCTTATTTTCCATGGGTTTAATAATTATAGGTGGTATTTGAGCTCAATTCGTCGGTTAACGCTGTCACGGAAGATGATTGCGTTTGTTTTTGATCCTGCAGACTGCGGATGAGGATAGCTGATACATTTAGCGTAATCAGCAGGGCAATGGCCACAACCCATCCCAGCTTGTAACGAGCAGAGGATGGCACTTCCTGCACAGGATGATGCAATCTGGCATTGATCTTTTCCCACAAATAAGGATT
>CAISJJ010000484.1 GCA_903885595.1 uncultured Bacteroidales bacterium | reverse complement strand
GGGATTCTGTACACCGTGATGCCGGGGGTACAGATATTCTGGTAATTCTGTGCAATCAGAATATTGATCCAGAAAAAAAAGAGAGGAAATAACAGCTTCTTCATGATATCAGTTTTGGAAACCGTAAAGTTATTATAAAAGGCAACGACGGACACTATACGGCGTTAAATTTTAATCATTTTACGGTTTTTAACAGATGATGAATATTTTTCAAATTTTCCATACTGACATTTTTAATGATAATCAATTTCATGACGCACAATTATACCCGTAAGGTTCACGTTTTTTTAATTTAAACCACTGGTTTATTCTTCTGATCTTTGTTATATACTTTCAGTTGATTCTCACCTCCTTGTTGCCCCGTTGTTGCCCATTACATGTATGTAATTGATAATCAATAATCAATTACATTTTGCGTGGGCAAATGATCATATAGCGCAGGCGGAAATTTTCAAATGGACAATTGTTAATTAACGATTGCCCACTTTCCATGCAACTGAATCTTCCTTTACAGGTAACGGTTAGAGTTTATAATCGTTTACTTCTTTCGGGTGACAATTGTTGATAAAACTGACGGTCGAGACATTCTCAGCGCGGCTTTTGCGTATAAAGATATCGGCACTCAGGGTGTATTCATCGCTGCGGTTTGCATCGTAGAGCAACAGGTATCCTGTAATGATGTTTGCTGCCATATCGACCAGCCTGCGTGAGTGAAAATCAAAATATTCATTATCTCCGTATTCGTTGATCTTCTCAACGGTTTTAGCGAACTGCTCGGTCATTTTTTCAAGCGAACTCCGGAGGTATTCCAATTCACGCTTCACCGGGAGTCCGGCCCTTTCGCGCATGACTGAAAGGTAACCCCCATTCCCTACATAACGGATAGCGGCCACCACCTGCAACTGCGAAGTACCTTCATAAATCGTTGTGATACGTGCATCACGATAAATCCTTTCAATGGGGAAGTCTTTCATGTATCCGGTACCACCGAAAATCTGAATGGCATCGTAGGCAATCTGATTGCAAGCCTCACTTGTAAAGAGTTTCAGCAGAGGCGTGAGCATGTCGGCAAGCCTCTGGTAGTATTTGGCTTCCTGGCGTTCGTCAGCTTCGGGTTTACGCTCCCTGGAAGCAAAATTGTATCCTTTGTAAAGGTCGACGTAACGTGCTGTTTCGTAAAGCAGTGACCGCATCCCGTCGATCTTTACCTTCATATTGGTGAGCATTTCATAAACGGCCGGGTACTTGATGATCGGTTTCCCAAACTGTTCGCGCTCTGTTGCATATTTGAAGGCTTCGCGGTAAGCAGCCTCAGCAATGCCGACCGACTGTGAACCAACACCGAGGCGGGCTGAGTTCATCAGTGACATGACATACTTAATAAGCCCGAGTTTGGTATCGCCGATAAGTTTTGCAGGTGCCTGGCGGAATACAAGTTCACAGGTCGGAGATCCTTTGATCCCCAGTTTGTTTTCAATGCGCCTTACTGTAACCGCTTTATCCTTGCGGTCATAAACGAACAGTGATAGCCCGCGTGCATCGGTGGTTCCCTCTTCTGAGCGTGCAAGGACCAGCGAAATTTCAGCATCTCCGTTGGTAATAAATCGTTTTACACCATCAAGCAGCCAGCGGTGCTTGTGCGTGTCATATGTGGCTTTCAGCTGTACTGCCTGGAGGTCAGAACCTGCATCGGGTTCGGTTAGATCCATGGCAGCTGTGTCACCTTTGTTGAAACGAGGAAGGAATTCGGCCTTCATCTCATCGGATGCAAACTCGAGGATGGTTTCTGCACAGTCCTGCAGCCCCCAGATGTTCGCAAAACCTGCATCGGCGCGTGAAACGATTTCACCCGACATTACATAAGGAACATGCGGCATGTTCAGCCCTTCATATTCACGGGGGAGAGAAAACCCATAAAGCCCCGCCTTTACCAATGCGTCGTGATTTTGCTGGGTGCCACGGGCGTACTTCACTTCGTTGTTGACCAACTGCGGTCCCTCCTTGTCAACAGATTCGGCATTCGGGGCTATAATCTCACCGCTGATCTCGCCAATGATCTCCATTATTTTGTCATAGCTGTCGATCGCATCTTCGTAATCGAGCGGGGCAAAATCGTATTTATCTTTCTGGGTATAATCTGACTCCTTCAGTTTCACGATTCTGGCCATCAGGGGATGGGTCAGGTGAAACCTGAGATGGGGATTGTCGGTATAGAAATTTTCCATGACGGTTTTTACTTCGAGTTTTTCTTGTAATACTTGATCATTTTGGGAATTACATCGGCCACGTTTCCAAGGATAGTGTAATCGGCAATCTGGTTGATCGGAGCGTTGAGGTCGGTATTTATCGAAATGATCTGGGCCGACTGGTCCATGCCGGCACGATGCTGCACAGCTCCAGAAATACCGCAGGCAATGTAGAGTTTCGGCCTTACGGTGACACCCGTCTGCCCTACCTGGCGCTCATGATCTGCAAACCCGGCATCTACAGCAGCTCGGGAAGCACCTACCTGCGCGCCCAGGATTTCAGCCAGGTCGAAAAGCAGCTGAAAATTCTCCTTTGAACCTACTCCATATCCTCCGGCTATGATAACTTGAGCATTCTTGATGTCGATCCTGCTCTTTTCAAGATGCCGCTCAATAATAGTGACAGCGAAATCCTCATCCTTCAGGATGCTCCTGGCATCTATTTTAATGAGTTTCCCCTTATATTTCAAAGAATATACCTCTTTCTTCATTACGCCCTCCCGAACAGTGGCCATCTGGGGCCTTGTTTCGGGGTTGATAATGGTGGCAATGATGTTACCACCAAAAGCAGGTCTGATCTGGAAAAGCAGGTTCTTGTATTCGGTTTGGGTTTTGTTTTCGAAATGGTCACCGATCTCCAGGCTGGTGCAGTCGGCCGTCAGCCCGCAGCGGAGCGCCGATGCCACCCGGGGAGCAAGGTCGCGGCCAATGCTGGTGGCTCCAAAAAGCACGATTTCCGGCAGTTCTTTTTTGAAGATTTCAATAATGATGCTAGTGTGCGGAAGTGTTGTGTATGGGAACAACTTTTCATCGTCAGCGTAATGGATCACATCAACACCAAACGGGAACAGCATGGCTTCCGGTTTTGTGACCTTGTGACCCAGTACTACGGCCTCTAGTTTAACTTTCAGATCGTCAGCCAATTTCCTCCCCTTTGACAACAGTTCAAGGCTTACATCGGCAATAGACCGCTCTTCGGTTACTTCGCAATAAACAAATATATTATTCACAGGATTCTGGTTTTCTGTTTTAATCAGTAATACTACCCGATGATGTGGCTGCTGATGAGCGTTTGCATCAGTTTTTCAATATCCTTGTCGGAATTGCTAAGGACTTTCGATTCCTTATGCTGAAAGACTACATTTTCGATTTTTTTCACCTTTGTTGGTGATCCCGAAAGTCCGAGGTTTTCGCCAGCTGCTTTCAGATCTTCTGCCGACCATTCCTCAATGAGCAGGTAGGGCCGTTCGGTATAGAGTTCAGTATAGTCCTTGGTTTCATTCTGTAGCTCGGTCACGGTGCGTGCGTGCTTGTATTTCATCAGCAGTTTGCCGATACGCTGGCGGCAGGGAGGTGCTGAACTGTGTACGGTGATGAGTGCCGGCAGTGTGGAGTTCACCACTTCAACGCCCCTTTCAAGCCTGCGTTTAACTATGATCTTCTTGGCGTCGAGCGAAAGGATCTCTTCCGCGTAGGTTATCTGGGGAATACCGAGTTTTTCGGCTGTCTGCGGGCCCACCTGGGCGGTGTCACCATCGATGGCCTGACGCCCGGATATGACCAGGTGGTATGGGGCTAATTTCTTTACAGCAAGCGATAAAGCATATGAAGTGGCAAGAGTATCCGATCCGGCAAACTTTCGGTCAGTGATCAGAAAGCCTTGATCAGCACCTCGGTATAAAGCTTCACGTATGATCTCGGCTGCACGGGTGGGGCCCATGGTAAGCAGGATCACCTCGGCATAGCGAATCTTATCTTTTATACTCAAGGCCTGCTCAAGGGCATGCAGATCTTCGGGGTTAAAAATTGCAGACAATGCGGCCCTGTTGACAGTGCCATCGGCTTTCATGGCATCCTTGCCAACATTCCTTGTATCAGGTACCTGCTTAGCCAGAACTATTATTCTGAATCGCATAAAAAAAAGACCAGTTTAGAATTAGATACAGTAATATTTTGTTTTCTGATAAAAGATCAGGCTCGCAAAATTACGATTTTAGGTTATATAAACAAGAAAAATATTCATATTAAACTAAATATCAGTGATTTAAATATGAATATAATGACATAAAGGAAATCATGTTTCTCCAGCTGATTTCCCTTTTGTACAATTCAATAAAAAAGCCTGTTTAATGAAACATGACTTGGCTGGCTATTTAGCCTTTCCCTGAAATTTCATTACGTTCTGCTGCTGCCAGTCATAATAAATGTCCTTTGCCATGGTATAGGCAACCTGGTCAATATATTCGGGATCTGTAACCGTCAATTCACCCGTCCATGAAGGTTCGGGGGAACCCTTCACGTATAATTTTGCCGTAAGATGCAGCGTGGTGGATGAGGTCCAGTAACCACCCATGGTAGTGACACCACCTCCGTAATATCCTCCATAATACCCACCGGCATATCCACCCCAGTAGCCACCACCCCAATATCCGCCGTATCCGCCATAACCACCTGTATAATAGGTTGTGGGAGGAACATAGCTTTCAGTTTTATCTGCTCCCTTGTAGATGAACAGCAATATCCCATCAACGCCGAGACTATCGCATTTATGTTTAATTACATCGATCGGATACTTGATGGTTGGATTCAGAAAATCAAGGGAGCCAACCGATTTGAGGCCCCTGCTGGTGAAATATGATACCATTGATTTTTCAAATGGTTTCATGAATTCAATTTTTTCAAACAATGGCATGATCGCCACTTTTGAGACCTGGGTACTGTTTGCCGGATCCTTCCATGAGGTAAGTGTCACTGGCGCGCCGCATGAGGTTAGCAGGAATGCCCCTGCTGCAACAAAAAGTGCAAGAATTATTCTGTTCATTTTCATAATATTTTTAAGATTTAAAGATCAAGCTTTGCAAATATATTAAAAAGAAACATCCATTAACGTATTTGTGTTTTTGATACAGCCATATTGGTTTGAAGTGTTCAGAAATGAAATCCGAGCTGTATGCTATAACGGAATCCGGTGGATATCCTGGCATTCGACCCTGAAAAAGTGGCGGTTTGCCCCCCGAAAAGGTAACCAAGAACAGGGAATCGGTCTATAAGCTGCCTTGCCAGATCCTCATCAATTTGTTCAAGCTCCGATTTATCCAGGTCCCCGGTTAGTTCAAGTTTCTTGTAATACATGCTTAATGAAGGGCCTAACATCAGCAGATCAACCGAGAACCGCTTCCAGAAAATAAACTGGTATCCTAATTCAAGGTCATGAACGATCTTAAAACCAAAACATCGGCAGGAACGAGTCTCCTAATGCCTCCGGTCACTAGTAATAAATCCACATGGTTTAAAAGGTTTCCTGTCCTGAAAAATAAAAACCGGATGACTTGCTACCGATTGCGAAGTCGAGGTTGATATTTGTCCTGAAGTACTTGTTGATCATTATTCTGAGTCCAAATCCTACTGCCGGCTGAATATACTTAAACAAAGCCACATCACGGTCAGGGTTGTCAGTGGTAGTGGCATTGGCAAAGACCACCCCTCCAAGGATGTTTGAACAGGGCCAGATTGGGAAGCGATACTCCACTTCACCGTAAACCAGGTTCTTTCCCCTATACCGTCCGTTGGTATAACCTCTTCCGGAACGGGCGCGCTGATCACCGCCAAGGTTGGGCAGTGTCATATAAGGCATGTGCCCGGTAATGTTGAAATCGCCGAATACCCAGAAGGCAACCAGATGCCGTGGCTTGTTTTTAGAAAGGTTTACATAAGTCCTGAACTCCATCCAGAGTTCAGAACAATCCGTGCCACTGCCCAGGAAATTCAGATTATAACGGTAGTTAATGTTGGCATAGATGCCTTTATAGGGATTAGCCTGGTTATCGCGGCTGTCGTAAACCACGTTGGCGCTTAACCCTGAAAGCATGTACCCTGTTGTGTCGTAATCGTATTTTCTTGAATAAAACGAATGGGGTGTCCAAAGTGTATCCGTCGCGCTCATGTGAAATTTTTCATCCTGGATTGAATAATAGTAATCAAAGTGATATCCGATGCCCACATAAAAATTTTTAACGATTTTTCTGTTCACAATTTCATGGAACTTGATGTAATTGAATCTCATTGGGAATGCAGCCGAGTCAAGATCTCCGCCTTCTCCATCCCAATGGAATCCGCCGGGAAGGTTCATGGTATCAGGTGAGTTGGTTCCTAAGCCATAGGTAGGCTGGCTGTAAAGATAAAATCGCCAGTCACCCTGGAGAAAAAATTTATCCTCCCTGGTATAGATATTGGATTTCACAAAGGAGATCAGTTGTTTTTTTGAAGTCACTGCCAACGTGAATGGTGCAGCTGAAACCCTGGTGTTTTCCTTCGAACCCATGTACCATCCAAAAGTTCCTCCAACTCCTAGTACAAACCCATTGGATGGATTTGAACTTATGTTTGGCAATACAAGAGCCATGAATTTTTTTGGCGGTTTCGGGGTTTTCTCCTTTTTTTTGAACAGATCGCCTATGGCCCCCTGCTGACAATCCTTATCGGTTTTTACCTTAACAGTATCTGCCCCGGCGGGAACTGATTTTCTTGTTGAATCATCTTTTTGGGCAACAACAACACTTGTTACAACCAGGAAAAATAACAATAAAAGAAATAAGGGTATGAGTTTTTTCATGTGTTAATAATTTGTTTTTTAGTGGTCACATGGAATACCCATAAATTAACATTCACGGTTGGTATGAACGTTGTCCTTATGGGCATTTCATATGTTAATTTTTATTTTTTGGGGCCATTTGGAATAGCCATAAATTATCATTCACGGTTTGCATGGACGCGGCATGGAGTGTATCGGGTATATGTATGGAGCCATCTTTGTTCTGCGACTGTAAATTGAAAGGCAGACAAACTATTAAAATCACCACCACCACCCCAATCAGGTTTTTCATCACATTCTTTTTTGTGCACAAATATAATTATTAGTTGATGAAATAATGACCATGAATAATTTTGTTGAACTGCGCAATGTCTGATGAAACCAGAGGCATAAAACCTATTTCATGAGGAGCATCAGTTGCGAACAAACAACATTGAAACAATTTGTTAACTAAATCATTTTCAAAGCTGATTTCCGGATAGTTGTGATTTTCGGTATTCAAATAAAAATATTAGTTTTGCGCTTGTTCCAATTCACAAACCAGCCTTATGTTAAATGCATTTCTCTGGGGCTTGCTTGCAACTTCCTCCCTGGTACTTGGTGGAATGATTGCCTCCAACATAATATTGAGTAACAGAACCATCGGCATCATCATGGGATTTGGTGCCGGGACATTAATTTCGGCCATTTCCTATGAATTGGTCTTCGAATCCTTGAAAATAGCCAAATTCAGCGGCTTCCCTGCATATGGTTTCTTTGCAGGAGCCGCTACATATTATTTTTCAGACATTCTTATTGCAAAATTCGGCGCCAGTAAACGAATGGACATTGATGCAGACAGGCAATCAGGACTGGTTATACCTATGGTTTTGGCTATTATTCTTGACGGAATACCTGAATCAATTGTGATTGGTCTGGGAATATTTGAAGGTGGTACGGTTAGTCTTGCCATGCTTGTTGCAGTTTTCATTTCCAACCTGCCTGAAGCAATTGCAGGGTCCTCAGGCATGAAAGCCGAGGGCTGGAGTAAGAAAAAAATCATCCTGTTATGGCTTGCCATAGCGATGGTATGTTCTCTTGCAACCGTTGCGGGCTTCAGCTTTTTCAGCGGTGCTTCCATTCAATGGCTGGCATTCATCCAATCTTTTGCCGGTGGGGCAATCCTGATGATGCTTGCCAATTCAATGATTCCCGAAGCATTTGAACATGGAGGAAAACTTGCCGGGGTATTCACTGTGCTGGGTTTCTTTATGTCAGTTTCAATGGTGGTATTTGAATCTCCCTGATCAAATGTAATCCGTCTCCTATTTGTTATTCCATGCTGATAAATACTTTTAATAAAATTCAAAATCACCTGGTTCCTGGAAACCAGCACCTGTTAGCCCGGAAGTATTGTTTTTCAAATTAGTAGTAAATGTTCACACCTGATCAGCCGGTTTGTCTGAGTCAATCCATCCAACAAACAGCTTATAACCTATTGACATTACGATAGCGCCGGTGAAGAGACCGATAAAACCGGAGAGAATGAATCCGCCGATAACCCCAATGAATATCACCAACATCGGAACCGGGGCACTTTTACCAAGTAAAATAGGCTTCAGAACATTGTCGGACAGACCAGCCACGAATATAACTACCGCCCAGATTATCGCTGACACGAGTTCCTTCTCCGAAAACAAATAAATGATAACTGGCAGGGTAATAAAAATCAAAGGTAATTGCAGTACAGCTAAAACAAATGCAAGTAAAGTCCATATTCCGGCATAAGGAATACCCGCCAGCATGAATATTATCCCGTGCAACAGGGCCAGTATAAGAGCAACACCAATAATGCCTTTCACAACGCTGGCAACCGTTTTAAGCGTCATGTCTGCAAATTCATCACCTTTTTCACCAGCTAATTTTCTGAAGAATTTAAGAATAACTTCGCTTGTGCCACCAACAGCCAGCAGTATCATGGCAATTAACAGCGCTAACATGATCTGGATTACACCGCCAACAGCGCTTAATATCCCCTTTCCTATTTTACTCCCTACATCGAAGATCTGGTCTTTATACTTAAGTAATAATTGTTCCAGGTTTTCTGAGGCAGATAGCCATGTATCATAAAGTTGTACACCGATGACAGGCCATTCTTTCACCTTTTCGGCCGGAGGCGGTATGGAAAGGGTGCCACTGTCATAACTTATCTTAAGCGATTTAACCTGATCAATAAGAGAATCAATCAGCAACCAGGTGGGCAGGAAGATAATGAGCAGGATAGTAAAGATGATGATGAAGGAGGCCAGTTTTGGTCTTCCCCCCATTTTTTTCGATAGCGTACTGTGTAGCGGATGAATGGCCAATGCGAGAATAAGGCTCCATAAAATGATGCTCACAAAAGGGGACATGATCATCAGGCACCATCCGATGATCAACACCAGAATGAACATCCGGATTACGGTATCGTAAACTGAATTTTTTGAAATCTGATTATCCATAATAAGGTAATTTTAAGTTATATAAATGAAACTCAATGGGTTATTTTTTAATTATCTGACCGGCTACTTCTTTTTTCCCGCTCTCTGTCGGCGCATGGCAGGGGAGTCGTTCCGCGATGGACCAGGCATCTCTGGAAGCGCTGAAACTGAGCGATTATCTGCTGGCGGATTACAGCAACAGCCGGGCGGAAACCGTGAGCCTCTATGTGGCGTATAACGAAAGCCAGCGCAAAGGGGAGTCGAGCCATTCGCCGGCCAGTTGTCTGCCGGGAAGCGGCTGG
>CAISJJ010000483.1 GCA_903885595.1 uncultured Bacteroidales bacterium | reverse complement strand
CTATACATTCTCGTTTGCCAGAAATCAATGGCAATCATCGTAATTTCTTCCAGCAATTCCTGTTTGCTGACAATTCCTTTTATTTAAAAAACATTAAGCAGTAATCCGCACTTTTCGCATTTATATGTATCTGCTTTAATTTCTGCCGCACAGTATGGACATATCGTGGCGCTGACATCTTGATAATCTTTTTTCTTTTCCAGCGTGGTAATCCAAGCCAAAACAGCACAAAAAATAATGAGTCCCAAAGCGATTAATATTTCCATGTCAATTCCTTTACAGATTTCCGTTTAGGTGGCAACTAATATCCACCGCGTACCTTCAGCCTCTTACGAAAATCTTTCGGTCTCTCATATTCCGGCAACTTCCATATCCCTCTGCGTGCTGATTTTGCTTCCCGTTCTGCTTCAATAAACTCTGACCGGTATGGCGGTTTAAGATATTCGGGATATGCTTCGGCATGTCCCTCGCTTACCATCTCAAGATTAATATTGCGGTCGCCAATCCAAATTATTCCCACCATGCGCTTGTATTTATCAATGTCGATGATGTCCAGCTTAACCTGTTTCCGCATGATTTTGATTTCCAGCGCCTTCCATGATTCTTCCCCATAGGGTTGACCTGGTTTGCTGATACGTCCTGAACGTTTATTAATTTTAGATGTTTCCGGCGCATCAATCCCATATAGTCGCACCTTGAGTTTAGTTCTCTCAGGCGTGGTGACATGGATTGTATCGCCGTCTGTTACTTTAGTGACTGTGCCGGTAACTGTGCGGATTACGGCTTGGGATACGGAGATGTTTATAAATGCCGTCAGCCCTGAAATTATGAATAAGAAAAGTACAGTTTTATAAAGGAATATTTTTGAGCGCATGATTATAGCATTTCTCCCTTGTAGTTTATAATAGAATGGATTGACATTTAGATTTGCTCCTTATGCTCTCATTTAAGCCGAGTCGCCAGTATCTTGCAGGGTATCATCCCAATATAATTCTTCAAAAAGACATTTATGCACCGTTGCAGGGACAAGAATAAGACTATCATCGTCAATACTATCGTCGTCTTCACTCATAACAAAAGGGACTTCTTCTTCGAGTTGATACTCTTTCAGTTGGATAATGCCACGTTGTTTAAGCCGGGCAATTGTTTCCTGGAAAAAGGGCACCCAGCTAGGATTGAAGAGTCCAGTCGATATACTCATTTCCACATAATCCAGATTATCCATATATTCCCAGATTAAGAAATGAAATTCATACGCAGGATATACCTTGCTGATATCCAGGCACAGAACTGCATAATCTCTAGGATTATCCCTCATCCATGAAATTATCTCTGTGTTGTCCATAAAATAGTTATATCTGGGGCCATCTAATGTGAAATGAAACGTATGTGTCATGTTTTCATTCCAAGAGTCAGGAAATGGGACACAGTCTGCTGAAGTGGATTCCGATATTTCACTTATAGCGTCAAATACCTGTTTTTCAAATTCCTTGCCGAGAAGTTTTGTCTTGTTCGGATTGCTCAACATGCCAGTAGGGTAAACCATCCTAATTCTTTTCTCAAGATCAGACGTCATTGTGATCCCTCAACTGATAATAAATAGCGAGCCAGATGGTATTCTGCTCAAGGTCGGTGCATTCCATCTGCACAAAATCTTCTTGTAAATTCTTTTAGATGTTGGCTTTTATAGG
>CAISJJ010000482.1 GCA_903885595.1 uncultured Bacteroidales bacterium | reverse complement strand
CTCTAACGATATTTGTTTAGTTATATCGTCCATCTTGTATTATGTACAACTAGTATAAATGCAAATGTCCATTGCTTTGAACGGGCGGAACTATATGCAGTTGGGGACTGCGGGTTGCTTTCCTGTCGAACCCCGATGCCGTTGTTGCGGGCTGCGAACTTTATTGTCCGTACCGAAACCCCAATTGGCATATAGTTTTTGTTAACGCCAGGTTTTCGATTCCTTCAGGCGAGTTTAACCGTTTGATCGAGCAACTCAACATTAAAGTTGACCTTTGCATTTAAGGCTTTAAAAACTTTTATTATTGTTTCGAACCTTGCATCAGTCAAGCTGTTCTCTAACTTGGAAATTTGCGCTTTCTTAACACCGACAAGATGACCAAGTTGTTCCTGTGTCAAGTTCCTGTCTTTACGCGCTTGTTTGATTGCTTCTCCAAGTAAATCAAGTCGCAATTCGGTTTCAAATGCTTCACGCTTGGGTGTTCCAAGTTTACCAATATGTTTGTCCAACATTTCTTCCAAACTGTATGTTTTCAAGGGTTCATTTTTCATAATGCTTGACTTTTTTGTTCAAAATATAACTTTCTCAAATTCTCTGCCTTCTCAATTTCTCCTGGTGGTGTTTTGTCTGTCTTTTTAATTATTCCGTGTGTGGATATGACAACTGTTCCATCCTTCCCCGTCTTGTCCCAAAAAGCAAAAAGCCTGTAGTGCGTTTTATTAAACAAGCTTCTGAACTCCCAAATTTCACCTTTCAGTTTTTTAAATAGCTCTTTGTCGTTAGAAAATCTGGCCTTTTTAATGTTGTAATAGATTTTCTCTCTCGCCTTTTCATCGAGATTATCTAAGAATTCGGCTACATCTTCTAAAAATAGAACCTGAAATTTTCCGGTCATACTAAAAGTTGGTACAAAGATAGATGTTTCTTTATTAGGAAACAAATAGTATTTTTGATCGGTTTCTTAACCCAAGTTGCATGAAGGAAGTACACCAAACTTAATTTTAGATTTTGTAGGTGGTTGATATTTAAGTATATAAAATATGTGTTTTGTATTATATTGATATATAGTACGTTGCAAAATATTTCTAACATGCACATATTCAGGCATTAACGAATAGTTTGCGATTAATTTTGTTTGTAGTCCCCTGAAATATTTTTAAAATAACGTTTTATAACATTATTTAACAATATTTGTGTCTGTAATTAGTAATTTTACCATCTCAAAATTGCAACATGTTTATAAAGAAAGTTACGAACACTAAAAATGGCATCACTTACCTTACTTATAGGTTGGTAAAAAGTCAGCGGATAGATGGTATTCCAAAGCACATCAATATTTTAGAACTTGGAAGCCTTTCAGAAATTCCATTAGATAAGCATAAATGCCTGGCTGACAGAATAGAACGATTGATAAATAATGATACTTTACTGTTTTTCGATCAGGATGTCCTCATTGATCAATGGTCTCATTATTTTTACAGGAAATTAATCTCAAACAGTTTCAACAAGCCAAAAATTATTATTAATAATAATACTGGTAATAAACAAGTTGGTGAATTATTTCCTATTAATTTGGCTGGTACTCAACAATTGGACAATATACAGCAAATAAAACTTGACACTTTTGAATCTATCACTTCGCACGAAATTGGTGGAGAATGGTTATGTACTCAAGCGATTAAAGAATTAGGGCTTGACCATTATCTGGGGCAGCAACCTGACTGGAATTTCAACGAAACATCGTTAGGCATGTTGGGGCTTCTTGGACGGTTGTTATACCCTGGTTCTGAAAAGAAAACTGCGGAATGGCTAAACGAAAATTCAGCGGCGATGGAATTGTATTGTCCTGAAAGTGGAACTGTTGACCGTAACCGATTAATGCAGTGTACAAAGAAACTATATCAAGACAAGGACAAAATTGAAAAGCACTTGTCGGGACAGATAGATAGCATATTTAATATTGAGAACAAGCTGATACTTTACGACCTGACCAACACTCATTTTGAAGGCATGATGAAACTGTGTCCAAAAGCAAAATATGGTCATAACAAGCAAAAAAGAAACGATTGTCGTCAAATAACGCTTGGCCTGATGGCTGATCAGGATGGGTTTGTCAAGCATAGCAACTATTACGCAGGCAATATCAGCGAGCCAAAAACATTCGCAGATGTGCTCTTTGAGCTGGAACCCTTTAAGAACGGTATCCGGCGGCCTGTAATCGTGATGGATGCAGGCATCGCCGCTGAATATAATTTAAAGATGAGCCTGAGCAAAGAAATTGACTATCTATGTGTTTCAAGGTCGGGACATAAAGACCTTTTAGCCAAAGTGGATAAAGATAAGCTGGTTTGTTTTGTGAATAAAAACAGACAGGATGTCAGGGCACAGTTTTTTCACCAAAATATAGACTACCAGATAGGAAAGGAAAAATTTACCCGTCAGGAAACATTGTTGTATGTTGAAACACCCGCAAAAGAAGCCAAAGAAAGAGGGATGTTCGGCAAAAAACAACAAGGGTTTGAAACTGGGATGCAGCAAATTAAAGGGTCGGTTGTTAAGCCACAAAAAAACAAGAAGAATCAAGCTGTTGCCAAAATATGGGAACGTATTGGCCGATTAAAAGAAAAATACAGCGGAATTGGTCAGGCATATTCCATTGATGTTGTCGAGGTAGAGGGTCAGGCTACAGATGTTGTATGGCAATTTATTAAAAATAACTCTATTGAGCCAAAACTTGGCACCTATTTTGTCCGTACCAGCATCATCGCAGAAGACGAAGCCTTGTTATGGAAAATCTACCATACCGTAGGTGAAATAGAATCTATATTCCGCACATTAAAATCTGATTTGAATTGCCGTCCGGTATTCCACCAAAAAGAAATCAATATTGAATCCCATTTAAACTTATCTGTACTGGCGTATTTTATTGTCAGTTTCATTCGGTACAGGCTTAAACAGAACAAAATATATCATAGCTGGACAGAAATTGTCAGGATTATGAATACTCAAAAATGCAACCTAAACTCAGTAATGAATACAAAAGGGGAGAAAATATTATTGAAAACATGTACGCAACCACAATTGAAAGCCAGGGAAATATATCAAGCAATGAAATATAAACAAATGCCTTTTTATCGAAAAACAACTGTACTCAAGGTCGGGTAGCAGGAGCATTTATTTGTAGTCCCGCCAACGAACAGTACCCTAGCTATGTCCTGTATATTAATATATTAAAAAACTGAAAATGCAACTTGGGTTAACTGTAGATTGCCGAGCTGGCAATTGATCTTTTAACGTATATTGGTGATTAAGAGGTGTTCACCAATGGTATATTCACAAAAATCATTGTGTTTTAGTTGTTACTTTGACCCAATTATTGCTTTTTTTAACCTACACCAGTTCTACTTTAAAGCCAAATATCAGCATTTCATTCAAAATAATGGGGACTATGATATGAAAAAATCAGTAGGCAGAGTTTGAGCGAATTCTCCTAAAATTCAAGATAATTATTGCATTCATATTTCCGGCAAGTATGTCAGGTTATAGGGTACATCAGGCGTTGCAGTAAGAAAATATACATACTTGTTTAGTTCACTAAAAATATTTGGATT
>CAISJJ010000481.1 GCA_903885595.1 uncultured Bacteroidales bacterium | reverse complement strand
TCGTTCCCTTGTTACCCAATACTCGAACCGTTTTACACGTGCACCTACCACAGCTGCGAACAAGAAGGCATCAAAAGTCTTCAGGTCACTTTTAGGATGACATTTAACCGCTTGCATCCATGCGAGTTCAAGCTGAGCCATGATGAATGCAAACATATGACTTCGGGTCCAACACCCTCGATCTATGGATTTCAGGCCATATTCTACATCTCTAAATTACGCCAAGAGGCCAGTAAATACAAGGGTTTTGTAACATTTATTTCGTAACAAATAAGATTACATGATGGAGGATAATTGTAATTTTTTCAGGTGACAGGGTCAGACTATAACCGGGCCTGTAATCGTAAAAATTACACTCGGCCAGGCAAGTGCCGAACTTAACAGTATGCTGTTGCAGATACCTTGATAGCCTAAGGCTGCAGAGAATGCAAGCAACCTTGCTGCTCTGCAACCCAGTAATACCGCATGAATTTGGCTACAGTGATACGTCATCTCCTGACATTCCTCACTTGTGAGCTCATGTATGTTGAAGGACTACGCTATACTCGGTTCGATAAACAGCGGTAATGTTGCTGGGCGTAATTTTCCGGATGATAGAACGTAATTCCACCCCCAACAAAAACACATTCATTCAAACCAATATAATCCAGCACAATGCATTAATGATAGCTGTTTTATAATTTCCCGGATTACGCACACGATGTCATCGGCATTGTTGTAATTTTAACTCTGATTGACAATTCATAATTACAGAAAATTCGTCACAATAATAACATCTACTATGACAACATCACCAGAAGACCCGGATTATCATGATAAAATAGCCATGGCTCTGAAGATCCAGGAGTTGATCGAAAAAGCCGAGCGGTATCATGACAAAAAAGAAGATGTAAAGCTAAAACGCCCTAAGAAAGAAGACGGTAAAGAGACTCCAGACGAGCCTAACCCTTAAAAGAGATGATTGTTAACCTAAACTTAACCACCATCGAATGTTATGATCAGGATGAAATTTGAGTTGCCTGACAGTGGCTTGCTCCGGAATGAGTGTCATGGTATAGTCCGAAATAGTCATTAATTCTGCGTATATAGTGCAAAAGTTAACCTGCTTATCAGATCTTAAATGACCCGTTTGGGCTATTGCATGTAAAAAAGTTTCAGTTCAATTTTGCATTTTAACAGATAAACCCATAGTCATGAAAAATGCAATACTTGCAACTACAATCCTACTGACCACTTTTTTTTGTGCTGCTCAAAAAGTTTCCTGCCCACCCACCATAACTGATGCTGACGGAAATGTTTATAATACTGTGCTAATTGGCGACCAATGCTGGATGGGCGAAAACCTGAGGGTCGGCATCATGATCCCTGGCACAACCAATCAAGCAAATAATGGCATCATCGAAAAACATTGCTACGGAGACCTTCCTTCAAATTGCAATACTTATGGGGGCCTTTACCAATGGGGCGAACTGATGCAGTATTCCGGACAGCCGAAAACTCAAGGCATTTGCCCGGCTGGATGGAATATACCCGCCTCGGGTGATTTTACCTGGCTTGGATATGTTGCGGGAGATAGCGCTGGCGGTAAATTAAAAACAACTGGCACAATTGAAGGCGCCAACGGTTTGTGGCATGCCCCGAACACAATGGCCTCAAATTCGATTGGTTTCAGCGCGCTGCCGGGCGGCTGGACAGATGAAGTTGGCAATTTCGAAAATCTGGGTTACTATGCCTTTTTTTATACTTCAGAAGGCTGGTGGGATTGCTGCGCCTATTTCCGGCAATTGTCCTACAATGATGGCTATTTAAACAATGCGAGCTGGGTCATGCGTAGTCGCAGCCTGAGTGTCCGCTGCATGAAAAATGCTGCGACATTGCCCACGGTATCAACATCATCAATTTCCAAAATTGCGTCAACCACGGCAGTTGGCGGAGGAAATGTAACAGATGATGGCGGTGCGAATGTTACTGCCCGCGGCGTGGTCTGGAGTACCAATGCAAACCCGACTGTTGCGAACCATGATGGGATAACATTGGATGGTACAGGTGTGGGCGCATTTACCAGCAATCTTGCCGGCCTTGCATCCGAAACCCACTATTACGTGAAAGCTTATGCTACCAACAGCGCTGGAACAGCCTATGGTTTGGAGTTTGAATTTACAACTATTCCCTCAATTTTAATCCTGGCAGATTTAGTGATCGATGCAGGAACAACAGCCTGCTACAATGCTTCCCAAACCATCACTGTTTCCAACAGTACTGTTAAAACCGGCGGAAGCGTCGATTTTATTGCCGGCGGCAACATCCGGTTCCAACCGGCAACGAAAGTTGAAAACGGAGGGAACATGCATGCATACATCACCACAGACCAAAGCTATTGTAGTCAAATCAAAAGTATGTTGACTATCAGTGATACAGAAACTGCAATTGAGAATGAACCCGTGGAAATAGCAAAACGTTCAGCCTTATTCACCCTCTCTCCAAACCCCACTGCCGGCATATTCACCCTCAAAATGATTAAAGTTGAAACAGCTCAGACCATCCGTGTGGAAATCTACGGCATGATGGGCGAAATAGTTTTGCAAAGCGACCTGTCTGGCCAACCGCAATACAGGTTTGATTTAACGGGGATGAATGCAGGTGTTTATTTAGTCCGGGTCATTTCGGGAGATAAAATGGGTGTGGAAAAACTGATTATGCAATAATCTGGAGTAAAAGATGAAGTTGAACAGCCTTCGCCGATTTTCATTGATCATCCTGCTTTCTTAAATATCAATATGGGATGGTGGTCAGGTTGCTCTGGCAAAGGCTGGTCAAAGAAAGCATTTTTCACACTCATGGCTAGAAATGCATGATTATAAAAAGCCTGAAGAACAATGGTTGAGGGAATTATATCCCTGGCCTGTCTTTGCTCAGGTGAATTTTCATGATGCTCAAATGGGGATTCTTTAAGCAATTTCATGTGATGGTTGTAATACAGGATGCCCCCTTGTTCAATGACAAAATCCGTCAACTCAGGCAGAGTCCTGAAGTGAAAGCTGCCTTTGGGCTTAAAGCAACTTTTTAATAGTTCGTCGAGTCTTTCCATGATCATTAAAAGGTACCGCTGTTTTTAACCTGGATAAATTTTCGGTAGTATGTTTCCGGACTGAACTGAGCCAATCAGAGCAATAATTCGGTATTCGTTAATTCAGCACATACAACATCGAGTCATTACGCGGAATATATGCATACAGCATAGCCTGTTCGGCAAGGATTTCAAGCATCACCCGTTGTTCTATTGTTGGATTTTTCTGATACTCTAATGTGACTTTCCTAATACTCTTGCATAATTTGTAGAAGGTATCGTCGCATTGGACATAAATAGATCTTGCTTTCATGGTTGTGTGAATTTGTTGTAGTATAGACAACTGAAGACCAGGAAAAGTTGCATTGGTTAGAAGATTTTTTTCGCTCTTCTCTGTAAGGTGACAATTTCGTAAAAACAAAGTCACTCTATAGGCGCATCTGAGCCATCACGCAGAAAATACCGGCCATCAACATCTGCATCAGCACTTTTGAGTTAACCTCTTTGACGCATTGAAATAATCAGCCAATGAATTTTTAATCCAAGATAGCTGGTTGTAACCGTATTTCATTCAATATACATGATATCAAATAGTTGTATGGGGTACAACCTACAACCATGCAACATTAGTGTTTATTCGTATTGAAAATCTCAGATAATGGGAAAAGGTCAATTTCTTAGCCCGTGTGTGTACTTCTGTGTGTACCTAAACAAAGAACCACCTACAATTTGACTCGTAAGTGGCTCTTTATCAGACTCCCCTTACTGCTCAAAGTTGCAACTATCGGAGTTCCTTTTCAATGACAGGAAATATTCATTATTAGGTCATTAAAATAATTAATCATAACTTTGATTGAACTACCCATAGGAAATTATACTATACATATGCAAATTGTTTTGAAGACGAACAGTAAATAGAACCAACTATTAAATCACATAATTATGAAAATATTATGGTTGTTTTCGGGCCCGGGAACCTTGTTTGTAATCATTGTTACAATGATCGTACTCATTGGCTGTAAGAGAAATGAAGAAATCATTCCGGAGCCCGGACCCACCAGTGATTGGATTTGCCTTGGAGGGGACAGTAACGCACTCAACGCGAATGGAGCAATCTTTACACTTTGTACAGACAAAGCAGGAAATGTTTATGCCGCTGGTTCTTTTGTAATGAGTAATGACAACTATTTCGGAGTGGCCAAATGGGACGGAACGAGGTGGAGTGAATTGGGTTCCGGAAACAATGGGCTTCATGCCATTTTTTATGTTCTCACCCTATGTACCGATCGTGAAGGGAATGTTTACGCTGCAGGGTATTTCCCTAATGCTGCCGGATACTATTACGTGGCAAAATGGGACGGATCAAGCTGGAGGGAGTTGGGCTCCGGCAGTAATGCTTTGAAGGCCGATGGGTTGATAAATTCAATTTGTTCAGATTCAGCCGGAAATATCTATGCGGCAGGTGATTTTTCCGATATTTTAATACCTCCCGGTTTGGGCCTGAAATATGTAGCCAAATGGAATGGTACGAAATGGAGTGCACTGGGAACCGACAGCAATGCATTAAATCGTTGGGGTTCTTATGGACCGATTTATTCCATTTGCACCGACAGAGCCGGAAATGTTTATGCCGCCGGCGCTTTTTCAGATTCAACACATCAGCATTATGTAGCAAAATGGAATGGAACAAGATGGGAGCAACTGGGTAAAGGGAGCAATGCCCTCAATCCGAATTATTATCTTTGGTCGATATGCCCGGATTCAGCGGGAAATATCTATACTGCCCGCGGGTTTGCAAATCCCGTATGGCTCAATTGTTACATCACCAAATGGAATGGAACAAACTGGGAAGACCTGGGTAAGGGAAGTAATGGTTCTCTGTTTGCCAGTGATATCCGCTCCATCTGTACAGACAAGTCAGGCAATGTTTATGTTGCAGGTAGTTTTGAAAACTCTACGGGTAAAAATTACGTTGCCAAATGGGACGGTACAAGTTGGAGTGAACTGGGTGGCCCCGAAAAGGGGCTGAAGGCAAATGCACGGATTAATTCCATCTGTTTGGATGCAGCAGGGAATGTATACGCTGCGGGGTGGTTCACCAATACCACTGGTTATTACGTTGCGAAATATACTGTATCCGGGCACTAAGAATATTTACAACATTCAAATGATAACTTGTTTGACCTGGGAAAAACACTCACTTTGACCAGTTTTCGACGGAATAAATTGACCAGCCCTAAGTATTGGATATTAATAAGTTGAGGTGGTCAACCAAAATCGGGAGAGGGTGGTCAGGAACTCCGGTTTTTCCACTTTGATGGAAAACTCATTATTGAAATGGAAAAGTTGCAACTACCCCGTTCAAGCCAAAGGTTCAAGTCTTACACAATATTGTCAAGGGTTTCCAGGGATTGTTACTATTTTGTTACCCAGAAAAACAAAAGCCCTCATTCCACTGGGGTTTGAGAGCTTTTGGAGTACACTACTCTGACCAATTATCTAACTTTAGAATCATTCCAGATTACTTGAAGGTGGCTGATTTTATTGATGAATCCAAACAACTTGAACTATAGAACCTCTTAGTTAAAGAAACTCTACGAACTTTAACTATACTGATCCTTTTCTCCATTGTACAAGCCTTCTTTTACATTCTTGGTCAGGTAAACGCAACTTGGGATTAATGGTATTAATAAGCTCTTCTAATTTGTCTGCTGCATGTGCCGGAGTGATGCAATTTTGTGCCACCATTGCATCAAATATCCATAAATGACCATGAACATTAACCTTTTTATTTTCAGCAAAGTCACGAAGGTTCTTATCACTACTTAAAAGAATACCTGCGGTTTTAATTGCATAGAAAAGTGCAGAACAGTCTTGCTCCGATAACTGTGGTTTCTCAAATTGCAATTCAAGGACTGATAACAGTTCTTCTGCATTGAGATTATCAACAATAAAAAGACCATTGTCCTGATAAGGAACAAATACTTCTTGCTGATTTTCAAATAATTCATCGAAAACCAGAGAGGTAGTATGGTATTCCCATCCTAAGCCAAAGAAATGTGGTAATAGCTGCAACTTAACCAAATCAATTAAGATATTCGCATCATTTACTACAACCTTCATATTGTAACAAACTCATCCCGGAATGAGGCTAGCTTCTGGTTACACAAATTTGCCGCTTTACTCATGGAAATAATCTCCTCTGATGCAGCCCTGAAAACCAAAGCCCTAAATCGATCAGATCTTTCTTTCCCGATGTACTGTCCTAATCCCTTTTCAATTCTGTTTTTCGAAATTTGAATACGAAACTGAATGAAAGTATTTGGGCTTATAACTTCAAGATCTTTGGCTCTTGCCATGATTGCCTGAATTGAAATCCCATAAGATTCTTTAATGGTTTTCAATTCATTTAGGCTAATACTGGTTCGCTTAGTTCCAAGTTCATTGAAGAAAGTTTCTTTGGGTATTAATAATGCCCCAGCGAATCTATGGCAAAGTTTCTCTACTTCCTTTTCCGATAGATTTTTATCAAACTGCAATATTGTATGCCCTAATTCGTGCAACGCATTAAATCTTTTACGCTCATTTTCATAGTTTTTATTGACAACTATGACAGGTATATTCTCGTCAGCCCATCCGGATAATCCATCAAACTCTGATGGTGCATCAGTTTCAATGACCTTAATTTCCTTGTCTTCCAACATTTCAATAACATTGGGAATCGCATTAATCCCGATTTTCCAATACTGAATAAGCTGTTCAACCGCTTTTTCAACATCTTCACCATTTTTTATTTGAATGTTGCTAATGGGATTGTGAAACGAAGTTTCAATGTTAAGAAACTGCTCAACTTCCAGATATCTGGATAAGGTTTCCGTGATCTCTTCTTTGAGTGCACTGATTTTTTTCATTCCCAGTTTTTGTCTTTTCCGGAAAGCCATATTTTGAATACTAACCGTATATGGACGAAAAAAATAATCAGGTTTAACCCTTAGGGCTTTTGATAGAGCTATTAATACTTTGCTGTCAGGCATCATATCAGCATTCTCGTATTTGGCGATGGCGTTATAGCTTACCGAAGGTTCCATCATTTTGGAAAGCTCACGGAGAGATAGTCCTGCAATCACTCTCGCACTTTTGATGCGTTTAGCTACAATGTCTTTCATGGCTTTTTGATTGGGTTGACAAATATACTAATTTATTATAAATTGTCAACCTTTAACCTAAATTTTTCTTTTGCTGTACAAGTTAGGCTGTCAAGATAAATATCAAACACTTTGATCCCCGATATTTTTTTTGAATCGTAAATCTGTAGTTGGATGTTAGTTTTTTTAAACTTTTTCCAAACCGGGTAATATAATCCTTGTGTTGATTCACTCAAAAAACTATTGTGTATGTAAATTGAAGGGTATCGGAAACAGGATTTCGTGAGCAAAACCTACCCAAAAAGGTAAAGAGCTGATACAGAGCTACCTAATTTGCCGTCGCTGCACACTACGCTGACCAATTATCTAACTTTAGAATCATTCCAGATTACTTGAAAGTAGTTGATTTTATTGAGGAAGAACTATAATCGAGGTCAAGCCACCTTTAATTTCATCACTTCAAGTTCAGCACCCTTTAACAGGCCTTCGGTTCCTCTTTTCAAAACTTCTCCAGTGATTTTTTCATCCAGATAGTAATGCTCGCACACATCACAAATATGTGCCGGAACCTCTTTGATCAGAATGATGGATCCATTCTTTTCAAGGGTAACAGTTACCTTTCCCTCGTACATATTTCCTGCTTTACAAATGACGCATTCCATATTATCGGTTTTTGGTTTTAAAATCAGGTGACCATAGATTTTTATCCGGTTCATAAGCGGTGACCATGATACAATTTCTCGTATCAGAATCTTTGGCAACGAGAAGATGCAATGGACGGTGATCTATAAATCCAAGTATAAGAAAACTTGGATATGGTTTATCGTCTGTATATTCGCGAATAACTTCACCAGTATTCAATATGAATTTCACCTCCACCAAAGATATATTCCTCCTGAACATCTGAGAAATAATATGATCACTGAATAAGATTTTGTTGCAATTCACTTTTGAACCTTTATACAAAGGTAGTGAAAAAACCATCTGGCATCAACACTTCAGGTTTCTGAATATTCTTCAACACAACCTGCCAGCAATTTTCTTTGGAAAGTTCTTCCAATGATCCACCTTGTCATGAGCGTTTTAAAGCCAAAAAGACAGGTATATGCCTGTCTTTTTTAGTATTCTTACACAAATTCTTACATCTGACTTTTTGAATTTATATACTTAGCTGATTGTTAGCCAACTAATTAAAAGTGACTGTACACTACCCTGACCCATTATCTAACTTTAGAATCATTCCAGATTACTTGAAGGTGGTTGATTTTATTGGTGAAACAGTTGGATTATTGGAACATCCGATAAAAATATCCGAAAATGATGTATTTTTGTCTGAACAATAAAAAAAATTGACAAAAGAGGAAGTCATAAAATTCTGGTTGGAATCCTCGGATAAGGACTTTCAGACAATGGACCATCTTTATGTGTCTGGTGACTATATGTGGTCATTATTTATTGGGCATCTTGTAATTGAGAAGTTGCTTAAGGCGTATTACATCCGAACAAAAGATGAAAATTATCCAATGATTCACAACCTCCTGCGAATTGCAGAAAAAGCAGGATTGGATTTGAATGAAGAACAACAAATCGTCTTTTCTACAGTGACCGGTTTCAATATCAATGCGAGGTACGATGACTATAAGCAGTCGTTTTATCAGAAATGCACCCGTGAATTTACAGCAATCTGGATAGAAAAGATCAAAGACCAAAGATCATGGATCAAAAATCAGCTCTTGAAATAGGGCGAAAATATCTTTTATTACTGCTTCAGCGAAATTATCCGGTGAAGCGGATGTTTTTATTTGGTTCCTATGCACGTGGTAATCAAAATCCGGATAGTGATATTGACCTTGCCATCGTCTTGAATGAGTTGCCAGATCCATTTCAAACGCAGGTTAATCTACTTAAACTAACGTGGAATTTTGATACTCGGGTAGAACCTCATCCATTTGATGAAAATGATTTTACTTCCACCAATCCTGTAATCAGAGAGATCCTCCGAACCGGTATTGAAATTTCTGCATGATTTGATAATGATAGTGCTGACCGGGATTCTCCAAAGGATAGAATAGAAAACAAAAAAGACAAGCTTTGCCTGTCCTTTTTGAATATTCATACATAAATTTTTACATCTAACTTTTTGAATTTATGTACTTAGCTGATTGTTAGCCAACTAATTAAAATTGAATGTACCCGGAGCCGGAATCGAACCGGCACGAGTGTTACCTCATTGGTTTTTGAGACCAACGCGTCTACCTATTCCGCCATCCGGGCAGTTGTTCCGTCCGGCCCTGAAAACTGAAGGTCCGGGTTTGGGGTAAACAAGAATGCAAAAATACTATTTTTTTTTCAGCATGCAACTTTTAGCCGGGCGAAGCTGAAGTTGTTGATACTTTAATTTGCACCGGGGAGTTTAATGGACTATCTTTGCGCAAAGTAATCCCCCTCCTCATGGCAGCAAAGATCAGCATCTTTTCGGGTTCGGCAACAGCCTACCTGGGTGAGAAAATTGCACAATGTTATGGAACTGAACTGGGCAAATCAGCCGTAGTCAGGTTTGCCGACGGTGAATTCCAGCCCTCCTTTGAAGAAAATATCCGGGGTACCGATGTCTTCCTGATCCAGTCGACCCACGCTCCTTCCGACAACCTCTTTGAACTCCTCATGCTTATTGATGCGGCACGCCGCGCATCCGCCAAAACCATCGTGGCCGTGATTCCTTATTTCGGTTATGCCCGCCAGGACCGCAAAGACAAGCCCCGTGTTTCCATTGCGTCGAAACTCGTAGCCAACCTGCTGTCGGCTGCCGGTGTGAATCGTATCATCGCCCTCGACCTGCATGCCGACCAGATCCAGGGTTTTTTCGATGTGCCGGTCGATCATCTGTATGCATCTTCGGTATTCATTCCTTACCTGAAGACCCTTCACCTCCCTGAACTTATTTTCGCTTCCCCCGATACCGGCGGCACCCGCCGCGCCGGTTCTTATGCCAAATACTTCCATACCAATTTCGTGATCTGCTACAAGCACCGGTCAAAGCCCAACGAAGTGGCAAAAATGCGACTGGTTGGCGATGTGAAAGGCAAGGATGTCGTACTGCTCGACGATATCGTGGATACCGGCGGAACCCTTTGCAAAGCCGCTGAGATCATCATGGAACAGGGCGCCAATTCCGTCCGGGCCATGGTCACCCACCCGCTGCTGTCGGGGAATGCACGCCAGAATATAGAAAACTCGGCACTCCTTGAACTGATCGTCACTGATACGATACCCATGCATGCGGAAAGTCCGAAAATTAAAGTACTTAGCACAGCAGATCTCTTTGCCGAAGTAATCCGCCGTTTGAAAAAGAGGGAATCGATCTCATCCCTGTTTAAGTTTTAAAAGAATTTCTTACCTTTGCAGGACGAAAAAAGCTGGCAAGTTAGCAAGTTGGTTAGCTGGCAAGTTGATTCTTCACTTGCCAACTTACAAACTTACCAGCTTACCAACTTTTCCGAATTATTAACCAAAATAAAAAGAACTATGAAAACGGTATCATTGAGCGGTTCTCTTCGCGAGAACGTAGGGAAAAAAGATGCCAAAATGCACCGCAAGGCCTTTCAGGTACCTTGTGTCATGTATGGCGGAAAAGAACAGGTCCACTTTGTGGCCGATGAAAAAGCACTCATGAAGATCATGCACACCCCCGTTGCCCACATTTTTGAAATAAGCGTCGGCGGCAAAAAACACAGCACCATCGTACAGGATGTGCAGTATCACCCGGTCACCGACCGTATGCTGCATGTTGATTTCATGGAGATCATCCCTGAAAAGCCTGTCACCATAGGCGTACCAATTAAGGTGATCGGTACAGCCCCAGGTGTGCTGCGTGGTGGAAAACTGATCAAGAAAATGCGTAAACTCATCATCAAGGCACTTGTTCAAAACCTGCCTGATGAAATCACGGTATCTATCGATGGCCTTGAAATTGGAGACTCTGTCAAGGTTTCCGACATGGTCCATGAAAACGTTACATTCCTCGACCCGGCCAGCAGCGTTATTGTTGGTGTACGTACTGCTCGTGCAGTGGTTGAAGAGGCGCTGCCTGGCCAGGAAGGCGCCGCTGCTGCAGGTGCCGCTCCGGCTGCTGCTGCTCCTGCAGGCGCAAAGAAAGCCTAAGAAAAGCAAGCAATATTTTTTGCAGGAAAGGTGTAGGGTTTGTAGCTTTACACCTTTCTTTTTGAGTAACAGGGTAACAGGGTAACAGGGTAACAGGGTAACAGGGTAACAGGGTAACAGGGTAACAGGGTGACAGGGTGACAGAGTAATAGGGTGACAAGTGACAGAGTAATAGGGTGACAAGTGAATTTGAAGATGTGAGAATGTGATGATAAATAAAGGTGTAATGCTTCAGGTTTTTGAGTTTTGAATTGTGGTTTTGAGTTTTGAGTTTTGATCTTTGAGTTAAACATGAAGTACCTGATCGTCGGTCTTGGAAATATTGGTGATGAGTATGCCGACACCCGTCATAACATAGGTTTTATAGTTGCAGATGCTCTGGCTTTGAATTGTAAAGCAACATTCGGAGTTGGCAGGCTTGCTTCGGTTGCCCGGATGTCGGTAAAAGGACGCACGATGGTGGTGATCAAACCAACCACATACATGAACCTGAGCGGGAAGGCTGTCAGATACTGGATGCAGAAAGAGGATATTCCAAAGGAGAACATTCTCGTAATCGTTGATGACCTGGCTCTTCCACTTGGGGCGCTGCGCTTAAAAGCCAAGGGGAGCGATGGAGGGCATAACGGACTCATCAGCATCATCGAAACCATTGAAACCACTGAATTTGCACGCCTTCGCATCGGTATCGGGAACGATTTCGCCAAAGGATACCAGGTGGATTACGTTTTAGGGCGCTGGACTTCTGAGGAGAGCAAGGCCCTGGTTCCCCGGATTGAGACAACCGTCGAACTCATTAAAAGCTTCGTACTGATCGGGACAGAACGGACAATGAATTTTTTCAATAAAAGGTGATTACAGGTCACAATAAAACCTGACTTTCAGGAAATTTAGTGGGCAGATGGGAAGATTTGGGTGTATTAAATGATACCTTTGTTATCCTCACCTGTCACTGCTCATGAAAAATGCCCTCCTTTCTTCTTTTCTGATCTTCCTTTTGTTTTGCAATCATTCCTTTTCGCATGGTCAAAACACAACGATACAATCCTGCTTTTCAATAGCGCACAGCAACAATCTCCTGATAAGACAATCGCAGCATGCTGTTCAGGCCAGAAAATATGCACTTAGCGCCGAACGCCTTTCCATGTTGCCCAGGGTTGACCTGCTGGCCGGATACAACTACCTCAGCAACCCGCTTACAATCAATCTCCAGACGGTGAAGGACGGTGTGGTTCTCGGTTCTTCCCAGCAAAGTGTAAATACCGCCAATGAGGTCTACCGGCAAATTACCGGCCAGGATTTGCCCGGTCCGGTGCAGGAGGATATCTACAATACTTCTAAAAATATCATCAACACGGCGTATCCTGACTATAACCCGGAATTAAGCCAGCAGCAGTATTTGACGGCAGGTTTGTTTGTGAGGCAGCCAATTTGGCTGGGAGGTAAACTCAATACCGCGCGGAATGTGGCGGCAACTGAGTTGAAATCGGGGATCATCAACCAGCAAATGGTCGAGAATGAACTCGATTTTACTATTGCCCTTCAATACATAAGGGTTCTTTACCTGAATACGCTGATTAAACTGAATGAGGAGACCGTGACCGCCTTCGGGAACAATGAAACCTTTGTAGCTGCGCTTGTCAAAAACAATATGATACCGCCTTACTACCAAAGCTGGACGAAAGTCCTTCTGGTTCAGGCCCGGAGCCGGCAAAATAATACATTACTTGATAAGCAAAATGGTCTGGCTGAAATGAACCGGTTACTTGGAGTTCCGGCTGATACAAACCTGAAAATTGAAGGGTTATTGCAGTACAGGCAATCTTCAATGACACTCCCCGATAACAACCTGATCGCACAGAACCCGATCATGCAGATGGCAGGGAATAATACGCTGCTGGCAAGGACAAACATCAGAGGTGCCCGGTCGCTTCTTCTTCCCAATTTTTTCGGGGTTGCCAACATCAACCTTTACCAGAAAGACCTGCCGGTGACCACCCCGCCCTGGATGGTTGGGTTGGAGCTTCAGTGGAGTCTTTTCGACGGATTTAAAAATTATCAGCGGGTTCAGGTGTCAAAACAGGTTGCAGAAGAGGCTTTATTGCAGGAGACAAACACCCGAAACGGAATCAGCACAAAGATCGCTATGGCGCTTAACAGGCTGAGTTCAATCCAGCGGGACATCGCTTCCCTTGACAGCGCCCGCAGGGAGGCAACTATTACAACCACCCTCATCAGTGAAAGGGCCAGGAATAATTTTTCCTCACCTAAAGACATCAACGATGCCATGATCATCAGGGAAGAGATTGAAAAAGCTTATTACACATCGATTTTAGGATACTATTTAGCCTTGGCCGAATATTTTAACCTCACCGGTTCTTCCCAGCGGATAGCAGAATACATTGATCAGCATGAATAGTAAAGTTAAGTCCTCTATAAAGGTTACTAAAGATCGTATATGAAAAAGTTCATCACCAGATACTGGACCATCTTTGTTCCGATTGTTATTTTGAGTGTGGCGCTAATTTTTCTTTTGAAACGGAGCGGACAAGCAGATGAAAATTTCGTGATCGGTATGGCAGATGCAGAATTCATCAATATTTCATCTGCTATTCCCGGAAAGCTGGATTCCCTGCTGGTGCATGAGGGAGACACTGTGGTGGAGAACGAATTGCTGGCTGTTCTCGGGAGTACCGAAGTAAACTCTTTTCAGCAACAGGCCAGGCTGAATCTGGATGCTGCCACAACACAACTGGAGCTGCTGCGAAAGGGAACCCGCCCCGAACTGATCGGGATGGCACGCAACCTATACCAGGTTGCCCAGCAGCAATATGCAGTGGCTGCCCAAACCAATGAGCGGATAGAAAATCTTTATAAAAACCAGGTGATATCCGGCGAAGAGCGTGATCTGATCCAATTACAATACCGCGCTTCACAACATGAAATGGAATCAGCCAAAATGAACCTGGAAATGTTACAGCATGGGAACCAGCCCGAAGTAATAAAGGCGGCAGAAATTGGTGTTAAACAGGCTGAACAAGGCCTGCTCCTGTCCAGTTCAATTACAGGAGATGCCCGGATTTTCTCTCCTGCCGGGGGCATTATCTCCTCTGTAGTAATACATAAAGGTGAATTTGTCTCTATTGGATATCCCATCATCACCCTGATGAAAAAAGGCACCCAATTTATCCGCTTTAACATCCGGCAGGACAGGATGAAAGGTATTGTCATCGGACAGTTTCACAACATAACAATGCCTGGCTGCACGCCTGAAAGCTTTGCTGCACGGGTCTCACATATTGAACCCACCCTGGAATTTGCCGATTGGGTGCCCGTAAAAGAAAGCGGTTCCTTTGAGCTCCGTACTTTTACAGTTGAGTTTGATCTCGTTGATCCATCCAGGGTTCGTGGATTTCGTCCGGGGATGACCGGTTCCTTAATCCTGCCCTGATCATGATTATTATGCATATTGTGACCAGAGAGTGGCGCAGGATCCTGACGATACCCGTATTTTACTGGTTACTCCTTGTCATGCCTCCCGTTTTATTCTTCCTGTATGCTTTTATCTATGAGAAGGAGAAAGTAAAGGATCTGCCTGTAGCCATCTGGGATGAAAGTCACTCTTCTGTTTCCCGGCAGTTAACCTTCCTGCTTGAGCAGATGGAAAGTATTCACATCATCCGGCAGGTAAAAAGCCAACCAGAACTTGAAAATCTGATCCTCAAAGGAGAGGTGATGGGCGCTGTGCATTTTCCTGTTAAAATGGAAGAGCACATCATGAGCGGTCAACCCGTTAACATCACACTGTATACCAATGCTTCGTCGCTGGTGCCGGCCAAACTGCTTTTTAGAAATGCTTCGGAGGTAATCATCACGGGCGGGGCCGGCATAACCCTGCAAAAACTGGTGCAGACCGGCATGAACCGCGGAAAAGCCATGGCCCTGGTTCAACCGGTCAGGCTTACAACACTTCCGCTTTACAATCCCGGCTACAACTATTTCCAATACCTGGTGCCGGGGTTGATCACAGTCGCCCTGCAGATGATCATCATCATGGTGGGCGTGCTCATTTTCAGCTACGAAGCTAAAACCGGATCGAAGCAGGAACTTTATGCACTTTCCGGTGGATCCGCCATCCGCATACTAACAGGAAAGATGTTAGCCCACCTTGTTGTTGCCTGGATCAACTTCATCCTTGTAACCGGTATTATCTTTCCTGTATTCGGAATTGGCCAGTCCATGCATGTTTTTCACTTTTTTATCCTGTACACATTGCTGGCCATGGCATGTATCAGCATCGGCATGATGATCTCGGTCCTTATCAGCGACACCATGCTGGCTACCGACATCGCTCTCTTTTACACGGCGCCGGCATTTGTCTTCAGCGGATATACCTTCCCCAGGTGGGCCATGCCCTGGTATGACCAGTATTATGCCCAGCTGATGCCCTATTCCTCCTTTCTTGACGGGTTTGTAAAACTATATCAGATGCAATTGCCCTTCAGGTATGCTTTTCATGAAATGGGCGTTTTGCTGCTTTTTTCGGCATTGACTTTTCTAATTGCCTTGTTTCTGTTGAAGGCCAAAATCCGGAAGGAGTATATTGAAATATGAAGGCAATCCGGGATATCTTGTTGGTCTTTTTAAGGGAGCTGAAGCTGATTGGCGAAGACCACAGCCTGCTCCTTACGCTGCTGATTGCCCCCCTGCTGTATATGTTTTTTTACGGCAGCATTTATTCGTTCAAGGAAGAGGAGAAGGTGAAACTGGCAGTGGTGGATGATGACCAGAGCAGTCTTTCGCGGCTGCTCATTCAGCAGATTAACAACCTGCAGATGGTTGACATTTTCATTGTTCCCTCCATTGACCGGGCGCAGCATGAAATGTATGAAGGCGTTTGCCAGGGATACCTGTATATTGACAAGGGGCTTGAGCAAAAAGTGCTGTCGTTGCAGCAGGGGAACGTGGTATTGGCCGTCAATGCCGGGCGATTTCTACCCTCAAGCGACCTGATTGCATCGGTTACGAAGATGTGCCTGGCTGTGAGCGCAGGCGTGAGGATGCAGTATTTCGAGATGAAGGGGTTGACTGAAAAAAATTCTCTCCGGGAGGCGATGCCCGTAAACCTCGACTACCGGCCGATGTTCAACGACAGGTCAAGCTATGGCGCATTTCTGCTGCCCGGGTTGCTCATGCTGATATTGCAGCAAACCCTGCTGCTCGGCCTGGCCGAAAGTGTGGCGGCAGAACGGATGAAAAAAACCGTTGGGAGCTGGTTTTCAATTACCGGTGGTAATATTCTTTATGGTATTATCGGAAAGGGATTATTTTACTTTTTCCTTTTTTCGTGCTATGCCTTATTTGTATTGACCATCAACTTTTCGGTATTGCACCTGACCATTGCCGGTAGTCTCACTGCCCTGGCCTTTATCATGATGATATTTCTGCTCACGCTGATCCCCATGGCCATGTGGATCGGGTCCTTCTTTAAATCGCAACTCCTTTGCCTGCAAATCATGGCCTTTTCATCCTATCCCATCTTTCTGATCACCGGGTATTCATGGCCATTCAGTATGTTGCCGGTTTTCATCCAGGTGATCTCTTCCCTTTTGCCAACGACTCCATTTATGCAGGTCTATATTTCAGTGACCCAGCAAGGGGGAACCCTGATGGATAATGTTGTCACAGTATTACACATGCTGGCCCTGATGATCTTTTTCGGAGGCTTATCATACCATCGATTCAGATGGCTTGCAGGGCGGCTAGGTTGAGTGTTTCTTCCCATGCTTTTCATCCATTCTCAGCACCAGTTTCTCCGAACCTCCACTGCCATGCTCCTCGAGGTCCATGAACAAACCCTCGTCGGTGAGATCGAGCGGATGTGAATTTTCCCAATCGTGCCGGGCGACACTTAGAAGGCGATCTACTATATCCTCATCGTGCAGTTCAATAGCCAGTTCGCGGCGGTCGTCGAAGCTTCCGGGAGCCAGATTGATAGAGCCTATGATGGCATGGAGCCCATCGGCCAGCAACATCTTGCCATGAAGTTTCAGGTGTTTAAGTTTATGAATTTTTATGCCAACGTCATCCATGATTCGCAAACCTCCTACCCCTTCGATGATCTTTTCCTTTTTAAGTGAATGCGGAGGTCGTGTCATGAGATGAATCTTGACGCCCCGTTCGCGGGCGCGGACGAGACGTTCGATGATGACGGTATCCTGGAAACGTTCGTTCTGGATAAACAGGGTGTGCTTCACCTCGTCGATGAACCGGGCTATCCGTTCGCGCCCGTTGGCCGGACACCAGATAAGGTGTGCGCTGAGACCCGGCTTGAATTCCTGCCGGTTCCAGTCGGCATCAAAACAATCGATGACCTCCCTGACCCCATGGGGGTGTGTTGTTGAAATAGCGTAATCGCGGGTTTCGATAAGATTTTGCGTCACCCAATTCAGCGACTTCACAAATGCGATCTCTTCGTCAACCACCATTGATTTCTCATGGGTAATGCCGAAGCCGGGATTGCTGTCCTTCACTTCGATGCCAGCCTGTTCGAGGGCTTTGCGCACATTCTCATTGTCATCTTCTCCATCGCGGCGGGCTGCATTGAGCATCACCCTCACTTTCACCCCTCGCTGATGGGCAGCAATTACAACGTTCAGCAAACCCGGATCGGAGAATACAAACATTTTTACCTGGAGTGATTTCTTTGCCGCGTTAATCGCATCGAGGAAGGGTTTCGATGATTCGTCAGGGAGAACAATCAGGGAGCGGATTGACATAGT
>CAISJJ010000480.1 GCA_903885595.1 uncultured Bacteroidales bacterium | reverse complement strand
ATAACTATTTTTTGGACATTCCTGGTGAAAAGTAAAAAATACTACGATCTCATTGCAGCAGTATTTTTTTTTATGGCCATGCTTACATATGAACTTTTTGTTCTTTATGGACTTTTATTTGTTCTTTTATCCCTTTATAGAATAAAAACCAATCAAATTTCTATTCCTGATCTTATAGTCTATATGCTTAAAATGAATAAAAGCATATTTCTTGCAATTTTTATTTATATTGTATTCTATTTTGCATTCAGATTAAAGTTTTCAACTAATTACATAGGTAATGTCTTCTCGTTTGGTTCTCTTGTTTCAATGATAGTAACTGTTGTTAGATTATCTGTAAATGGCTTGAATTGGTCAGGTAATTTTTCATTGTTTTTACCCTTAGAATTTCAAAAATTCTCATTAATTTCTTTTTTGCTTTCTTTATCAATTGGCCTTGTTGTTGCATATTCGGTGTTTAAATTTAGCAAGGACGAAAAATTAGTTAAGAAAATTATTCTTATCGGATTCTGGGGTCTTGTTTTTTTATTTCTTCCAAATTTGTTATATGCATTTACTGAAAGGTATCGTGATATCAAGATGTTCAGCATGTATTATCTGGGAACATTCTATAGTGGTTTTGCATCAGTACTACCTTTAACTGCCATTATATTTACTTTTTTAAGATTATTAATCAGATGGAAGATGGGAGTCCTCGGCCTGATAATTATAGGCTCACTTACTACGTTTTTTGCATATGGCAATCTATCGGAGAGTGAGAGGATTTACAATTTTTATAAACTTGAGAGTATAAAGTGGAAATTCGCGGAGAAAATATCAACTGAATTGTCTGCTTCTAATACTAAAAATTTATTTTTTCCACAATTGTATAATAGTGACACGCCAGATTCGTATAATTATTGGTCTTATTATTTTTCGGAAAAGAGTAATACCCAAGTATCTATTTTGAATACTCTGAAGGATGGAGAATATGGTACAGGTAAAAGCCTAAATATTGCCATAATATGGGCGCAATACGAACCAACATCTAGATTTGGATTTTATTACAAAGGGGATCTAGTAAAGAAAAATGGTCATCAGCTTTACGCAACTCATGCTGAAATAATTTTTTTAGATACACTAAGTTTTAACGATAGTGAAAAATCAATATCATATCTTGATTCACGAGAAAATAGAGTCCTAACAGAAAACATCAGATACTCAATTATTTTACCAGATACGATTGATGTAAGCTCAATCAGGTTAAATACCAATACAGAACATAAAAAACATGAAAATAGTGAATTATATCTCCTAAATTATCTTTATTATAAGGTTTCCTTTACGCCTTTAAAAACTATTCCAGGAATATGTAAGAAAATGGACAATTTACTTTCAAGGGTTATCTTGATGAAATATGGGGTTACAATTAATCCGGAAAATATTCAAGATATTTGGATATATTGAATATTTTCCGGTCTTCGCATTACTTGATTTCACGATTAGGAGGAAATCTAAACTCGAGTCTTTACAAATTAATATAGAAGCATTATCGTTGTGTCATAATACCATAAGACCAAGAGTGGGATACATTTATACCAATGCTGAATGAGAATGCAAACTAATGAACAAATGCCTGTGCAAAAATACTTTTGTTTTGAGTTTCATGATACCTGTATTGAGTATTCCTTTGCAATCGACGGCCAACTTTTTATTACCGGACGAAGTCGTTAGATTAAAACTGCTGCATAAGAAGGCGGATAAAAAGCAACGTGATAAAATAAAAGCCATCTTACTTTTGGATAAGGGATATGAATACAGTGAAATTGCAGAAATTCTGCTGATTGATTATACCACCGTATGGCGCTGGTACGAAACATATATCACAGGTGGGACTACAGAGTTGCTTAAAGACTATTACCTTGGGGGTACAAGTAAACTAACCGAAGTCCAATTGACCCAACTTGTCGAACACCTTGAAAGCACCATGTACCTTACTGCAAAAGAGATCTGTGTATTTGTAAAGAAAACTTTTAAGGTAAAGTACACTCCCAAAGGAATGACGAGCCTTTTGCACCAGTTGAAGTTTACCTACAAGAAGCCCAAACACATTCCGGGCAAGGCTGATATTGAAGCCCAGGAGGCATTCATACAGAAATACAGAAGGATACAAAAGAAGAAAGCTCCGGAAGACAAATTCTACTTCATGGACGGTGTTCATCCGATGCATAACTCCCAGCCTGCCTATGGATGGATTAGGAAAGGAACCGATATGGTCATTAAAGCCAATACGGGCAGGCAAAGGATCAATCTGAACGGCGCTTATAACCTTGAAGATCATACGGTAGTTACTCAGGAAGCGGAAATGATAAATGCCCAGTCGACCGTAAGCCTGCTAAACGAAATGCTCCGCAAACAGCCATTGGGAATGATTTACGTGATTCTGGATAACGCCAGATATTATCGCAGCGAAATGTTCGAGAGTTTGTAGAGAAAAACAAAAGAATCTGCTTGTTGTTTTTGCCACCTTATAGCCCTAATTTAAATATTATTGAACGGTTGTGGAAGTTTTTCAAGAAAAAAGTAATCTACAACTCGTATTATGAAAAATTCACTGTCTTCAGAAAATATTGCCTGGATTTTTTCCGCCATCTGGGAAAATACAGGGCCGAATTACAAACTTTAATGACCGACAATTTTCAATTAATTCAGGCCTGATTTTTTGCAAACCTGAGTTCATTCAGTATAATTGAGATTAAGCGTACATATATTTTTCATAATGTATTTATTTTGACCAAAGAATGAAAAAATATTTTGAGACTAGATATACATATGATCCAGGCCGAAAAGAGGTTTGGAAAGCAATAGTTCAGGACCTGCAGAAATATATAAACGAAAATAACTCTGTAATAGATTTAGGTGCTGGTTACGGTGATTTTATCAACCTTATTAAATGTAGAAAGAAATATGCCGTAGATACTGATTATGAATATACTAATTATTATTCAAGTGAGGTAGAGTTTATTCAATCCGATTCATCGAATTTACAATTGATTAAGGAAGGTTCTATTGATGTAGTTTTTGCAAGCAACCTTCTTGAGCATCTATCGAAGAAACAACTTATAAAAACCATTTCGGAAATATCCAGAATTACACACAGCGGATCTGCTCTAATATTAATACAACCAAATTACCGTTATGCCTATCGAAACTATTTTGATGATTTCACGCATGTAACTATTTTCACACATATTAGTATTCAAGATTGGTTAATGACAAACAATTTTAAAACAATTAGAATAGTACCTCGGTATTTACCGCTAACCATGAAATCATTTCTACCAAAAAATTATTTTTTAACAAAGCTTTATCTTTTGTTCCCATTAAAAATTATGGGAGGACAGATGCTAATAATCGCAAAGAAACAATGAAATAAATTTTCTTATTTGCAGAACATGTACAAGGCTCAGTTGGTTTCAGTAATCCTCCCCACTTTTAACGAAAAGGACTCAATAAAGAAAGTAATAAACGATTTCGAAAAGCTTAACGTTGTAGACGAAATTATTGTAGTAAATAATAATGCAAGAGCCGGAACATCTGAAGAAGTATATAAGACAACTGCAATTGAAATCCATGAGAGCATTCAAGGTTATGGAAGTGCAATTCAATGCGGCCTAAAGGCTGCAAAAGGTGATTTAGTGATAATTTGTGAACCGGATGACACTTTTTTGAATATCCCTGCGAATTTCCACTGAAAATATTTGGCAAACAGCAGGAGGGTCTCGCGCAAGCGGTACTGGAAGTAGTCAACAAACACGACCCGGATTTTGTCGCGGCCAGCATGGAAATGCGTGCCAGTAAAACTGCACGCTATATCAGCCTGACCTGCACCATCCGCGCCACTTCGCGCGAGCAGCTCGATGCGGTTTACCAAGAGCTGTGCGACCATCCGATGGTGGTGATGGTGCTATGACGGAAAGCGGAAAAGGGGAGCAAAAAACGGGGAGTACGAAACACGTTGCGCCACCGGTCATCCACACACTCGGACTGGTCGAGTATCAGCCCACCTGGGACGCGATGAAGAAATTCACCGCCGAACGCACTCCTGATGGACAAACATCGGGGACACGCGACGAGATCTGGCTGGTTCAGCATCCGCCCACTTACACACAAGGCCTGGCGGGTAAGCCGGAACACCTGCTCAATCCGACCGACATCCCGGTGAAAAAAATTGATCGCGGCGGGCAAATTACCTATCACGGCCCCGGCCAGATCGTCGCCTACTTGCTGCTCGACATGCGTCGCTGGAAAATCGGCGTGCGCGAACTGGTGCGCTTGATGGAACAATCCGTAATCGACCTGCTCGGCGAATACGGCGTGGCCGCACAGAATCGCGAGGACGCACCCGGAGT
>CAISJJ010000479.1 GCA_903885595.1 uncultured Bacteroidales bacterium | reverse complement strand
TACTGGGTTCGGAACTAACCTTTCTGAAGACCAAAGATTATATCATCCGGGAAAGCGCATTCAGCCAGGGCTGGACAGGAGATGACCAATACACAGGGCAGGTTCCCAAAGAAGCCGCTCAGATCGTCTATTTCCAGAAAAAAAGACATGTGTTCGGGGAGATGTACATGGAGGTCTTTGACAGCAGCAAAAAGATGATCAAGAAACTTCCGGCAGGAACCCGTAAAGGGATCAACGTTGTTTACTGGACCATCCGGATGAAGCCTCCCAAAGTTCCGGTATCCCCCCAGATTGAGGGATCATCCATGATCGGACCAAATTATCCGGCGGGCGAATACACTGTAAAACTGTATAAGGGAAGCCAGGTATATGATACGAAGATAAAGTTGCTGTTTGATCCTGTTTCCACACATTCCGTTGCAGATCAAGAGATCCGTCAAACCGCCCTGATGCAGGCATACCATACACTGGAGACACTGGCATGGCTCGACCGCCAGGCAATAACGGTCAGGAATGCAGCAAGGGATCGATCAAAGGATGTCCCGAAATCACTTACCCGGAAACTTCATGAAACGGAACTCCTCATGGACAGCCTTCACCTGAAAATGGTCGTGGTAACCGAGGGAAGAGTCGTGAATGAAGAGCGGTTGAGGGAAAAGGTCGGTTTTCTTTACGGTTCGATCATGAACTACAAGGGAAAACCAACCGATTCCCAGCTGAACGGACTTGCATCCCTTGTAAAGGAGGTGGATCAAATCAACACGGGTATCTCTGCTTTCAGGGAAAAAGATCTGCCCCTCATCAACGCCGCGCTTGTGAAATCCGGAAAGAAAGAGATCACCCTGATATCCCTGGAAGAATTCCTGAAAGAACCATAAAGAAAAGAATGTTAAAACCCATAAATTGCTTATCTCCTTTGAGCAAGTTATTAAAATTGCAAACGGAGTCGGTTAATGAAATGACCCCTCCCCTAACCCTTCTACCCTGCAGGGTGGGGTCATAAATCCTTACCGAAAACTTCAACTTGCTTGAAGGGGATATGGCCGACAAATCGTTGCTCGTGCACACCCTCACCACCCTGCAGGATGTTGACAGCGGCAGGGTCAATCTGGGCGATATCAATGTGGTTAACACCAAGGATTCGCTGAGGTAAACGCCGGATACCTGACTCAGGAATTCGGGGTTTACCCGCATACAACTGCTAATCCTTACTAATGGGAAGAAACGACTGGAATAGTAAAACTAAAGGTACTGCCTTTCCCCACTTCACTGTCAATCATCAGCTTGCCTCCATGATATTCAATGAATTCCTTACAAAGCAGCAGCCCTAAGCCGGTGCTGGGTTCACCGTCGGTACCTTGCCGGTTGGTTTTTTCATCTATCCGGAATAGTTTAACAAGCGTTTCATCGTCCATACCTATTCCCGTGTCCTTAATTGAAATTTCAACTTTTTCGCCATCCATATTTTTTGCAACGACCACGACTTTCCCTCCTTGAGGGGTAAATTTTACTGCATTTGACAAGAGGTTGCGAAAAACGGAGCCAACCATATTCCTGTCGGCAAGGACCATCAGCTCCTCTGCTATATTCAAATTTATATGAATGTTCTTTTTGGTGGCCATTTCAATGACCGATTTCCTGCTTTCCCTAATTCTTGCCTTCAGATGCAGGGGTTCGGGGTCGAAGGTGATAAGGCCGCGCTGCATTCGGGACCAGTCCAGCAGATTCTCCAGCAGGGCGTATAAATGGTTGGCTGCATGCCTCATCGACAGAGCGATCTTCTGAATCTCATCCAGCCTCAGCGTGGGAAGGTCTTCGACCATCAGACGGGTCAGGCCCAGAAACGAGCTGAAAGGCCCGCGAAGATCATGGGCGATGACCGAAAAAAACTTATCCTTCTCGGCCAGTGTAGTCGACAATTCCGCGTTTTTGCGACTGATCTCATCCTGAGCTTTAACTAATTCAGTCACATCCATCGATATTCCAATCACGCCGGTAATTTCTCCTCCGGCATCCAGAACAGGTATTTTACTGGTATTCACCCATCGGAGCCCTTCGGCAGTTTCCCAGGGTTCCAGTATATTTAATTTTGCAACGCCGCGAGTGATCACCTCCAGATCATCGCGGTAATAACCTTCTGCAATCTCCCGGGAATAAAGTTCAGCAAGGTTTTTCCCTTCCAGTTCACCCTTGGTTTTCCTGTTCGCATCGGCAACAACCTTGTTTACACGGATAAACCTGTTCTCCTTGTCCTTGTAAAATACCAGTCCTGGAATATGATCGAGGATGGCTTCCAGCTGATCCGAAAGGCCCTTGTAACGTCTTTCGCTGTTAAGAAGCATTTTCTCGGTGCGTTTACGTTCGGCAACTTCCACTCTGAGACGTTCGGTGGCAGCGGCCAGTTCTTCGGAGTGCGTGATTGCTTCACTGCTCAGCCTGCTTCGCTGCATCTCTGATGAATAATGGCGGAAGTGCGTGATCTGTTTGCCTGTAATGTATTCCATTACCTCCCGGTTTTCCTTTTCCTTAAGCCCGTTTAGGCTCACTTCAACGAGGTTCTTTCCGGCAAAAATTTCACTGAGTTCTTTTTCCATCGACGACAATTTCGCGGCGGCCCCCCAGCGGTTGTAACAGGCGTAAGCTTCCAGCCGGTAATGACAGGCCAGGCTCTCATGTCCAAATCTTGACCAGAATTCATAGGCACGCTCATTGGCTATACCTTCCCATTGCACGAAACCGCCTGCTCTTGCTTCTTCAATAGCCTGGTCATACAGTTTCATCGCATCGAGGGGCCTGCCGTAAATCCTCGCCGTTTCAGCCTCAGCCAGCAGGTACTTGTGCATAAAGTTCTCCCTGCAGTTGCCTGCCCATATATGCAACCTTGCTTTCATCTCTTCAATCTGTTCACGCCAGGCAACCTGCTGATCTTTTTCTGCCCGCGGATAAAGCGCCGCGAGGATCAGTATGCGCAGGAACACATGTTCGGGCCATGGAAGCAGCCCCTGTGTACCCACGGTATAAATAAGGGGTTCGGCTTCATCCGACAGTTTCAGCGCCTGTTCGTGCCCGTTCAGCAGAAAGAATGAAAAAGCCTTAAGAACTTTATAGATGCAGGTCACCTGGATATTTCGGTGGCCTTCAACCTGGCGCAGATACTCTTCTTCCGACCATGAAGCGGCATAGTCTTTACCAGGTTGCGTGAGAGATAACGAGCTGAAAATATGAATCCCGCCTGAAAGCAGGTCAATGGCCCACTGGTTAAGGCGGTTCCGGCTGAAGGCAAGTGAACGCTGCGATTCCTGTATCAGGGTTTCCAGTGTAATTCCCTGGAAAAAACTGCAGTACATATTATGGCCGAAGGCATACGCTGCATATTGCAGGTTGCCCGACCTCAAGCCGATCTCAAAAGCATCAAGGTAATCATGGGAACTGTATTTCAGGTGACTGAACCAATGGCGCACCGAGCTTCCAGCCATCAGATAAAACACACTCTGATCCGAAGCATTCCTGAAAGTGCTGGTCATAAGCCTGGTAGTCAGTTCTCCGAATTCTTTTGCCGTGGAATAATCGTCGTCAACCCAACCCAACAACCCTCCGAAGGCAGGGTGGCTGTAACCCACCTGAGGGATGTTCCCATAATTCAGCGTAAGGTTTACTACTTTGGGGACAATCACGCTCCAGAGTTTTTGATGATACCGGTAACAGGGGGGGCCCAGGATGATGAGGATCTTCGATGCCATTAGCATTTCGGGGTCGCTCATCACCTGGAGTTCGAAAAGAGATGCAACCTGTCGTCCATTCATCGCCTTACGCACAAGTCCTATTTCATGGTCACGGGCTTCATCAAACTTGTCGTCGGGCAGTATTATCCCCAGGGTTGAGAGCGCCTGCCTGCCTGTTGATATAGCCTCTTCGTACCTGGCTTGTAACGTATATTGAATGATGAGCCTGGCAAGTGCACCGGCCATCTCAAGGGGAGTCAGTGAATGATCCGCTGCCTGCCTGATGCATCGTTCGGCCTGCAGCCTGTCTCCTTCCAGGAATTCACATTCTGCCCATTCCATCTGCAGTCTCATTCTGAGATCATGATGGTTCTTCCAGAGTTCCTGTTCCAAACCGGGCTCTTCTGCAAAGTGGTGTGCCGCTTGGTAGAACTGAAGGGCCGAACGGTAGGCAGTGGCAGCAAAAGCCTTCCGGGCTGCAGATACATTCAGTTCCACCATCCTCAACCTTTCCACCTGGTCATGGATCAGGCCAGAACCTGCATTCACATTGCCCATCACTTCGAACAAGCGCTCATCGAGTTGTTCCCTGTTCAGGCTCGAAAGAAGCAGAAGTCCTATCCTGAGAAGAATTTCCGGCCGGTCAACCGGGTCGATAATAGAATACGCTGCCTGCTGAACCCGGTCATGCAGAAACCTGAAGGTCATATTACCCTGCCTGGTCTCATCCGGCTGGCCGCTTCCGGCCCCCTGAACAGTCAGCAGGATGTTCTTTGCCTGGTCTGAAAAAAGCATCTCCTTACAGGCTTCTTCCTGATGCCCGCTAATGATGCACAGGGTCTCCAGGTCAAAACGGTTCCCAAGACAGGCAGCGAGTGAGAAAAGCTGGCTTATCGCCGGCTCAAATTCCCTCAGCCTCATTATGAACAGATCAACTGCAGTGTCGGGCAGTTCGGAATTGATAATCTTCTCAAGATTCCATTGCCAGTTTTTAGAAGGAGGGTCATACCATATCAGCCCGAAATCGTTGAGAAAGCCGAGGAATGTGCGCAAAAAAAACGGATTCCCCTGTGTTTTCCGGTGAATGTATTCCGCCAGACCATCAAGCGTATCATATGCAGGATCAAGGGTGTCAGCTAAAAGTTCCCCGACATCCTTAACGGTAATGTTGACAACATGCAGCGTATTAACTGGCACACCCAGACCCCGCAACCCATCCATGGTTAACAGCAACGGGCTGGAAACGTCTACCTCGTTATCCCGATAGGACATGATCACCAAAAGGTATCGCAGTGAAATCCCAACCTGCATCTGCTTAAGAAGTTCCAGCGACGAGCCATCGGCCCACTGCCAGTCGTCAAGAAACAATACCAGCGGATGCTCGGGCCGGCAAATGACCTTGAGAAAGTTTTGAAAAACACTCGTAAAACGATGGCGGGCTTCCTGTGGACTGATCTCTCCAAGGGGCGGCTGTACGCCCAGAAAACTTCCGAATTCAGGCACCATATCTACCAAAAGCTGACCGAGTCCTGCAACCGAATTGATGATTTCTGTTTTTATTCCTTCACGCTGATGTTCGCTGCCTTGCTGTAATTCAAGACATAACTGGGATAAAGCCTGACGAAAAGCGTAATAGGGGATGTTCTGCTTGTACTGATCAAACTTTCCCTCAATGAAGTATCCATTCCTGTAGCGCACGGGAACCCTCAACTCCTGCACCAGCGCGGTCTTCCCAACGCCGGAAAAACCCGGCAAAAGCAGTATCTCTCCCTGCCCTCCGCTGACTCGCAAAAAAGATTCAAGAAGCTTATTCGTATCTTGGCTGCGGCCATATAATTTGTCGGGAATACGCAAATGCTCCATAAGGATTAAACAATATTGCCACTATCTTTTTTGACTTTCTCTGACTTTAAACAAAACATCATGAAATACAAAGCTAATCCAATTTTCTCACTTTTAGTAATTGTTCTCTATAATCTGGTGATTTTTTTTCTTATCCTCTCAAGATTGCGACCAATGGCTGCCCAAGCACCTTCCGATCAGTTCACACTCGTCCTGAACGGATTAGCAGCAACTGCATGATTAATCATAATCACGCGAATCCACTAAAGAACAGGAACTTCGAGCCGTTGCGCATCAAAAAACCCATAAAAAGTATGAGCATATCGCCCAGCCAAGGTTTTTCAAGCTTCATTTCAATTAATATATACAGCCAGATTTAGTTTTTGTAGCCGGAACAAACTGATCTTCCCTGAGCATTAATGAATCCTCCTCATGTTCTCATCATCATACGATTTCGTAATACGGACATTACGATTCCGGAGGTTTTTCAGGGTCTGCAGATGGAAATATATTGCATCTGTTTGATAATCAATAATTAAATTAATTGGCACACTTTTGGATATGGCATGAAACCTAAAACTGTTTACCTGCTATGGAAAAAACGAATCATGTAAAAGAGGCCCTCATTCTCCGCCGGGTCATCAAAATTACCGGTGGAATTGCTGTGTTGACAGGGATCTTTGTAATAGTACTTTGGGCCATTGGAAAAGGATCACTGGCCAGTATCCTTCCGGATTATAAACCCATGTCGCCCGACACCGCCATAATATCAGCAGGATTCGGTCTCATTTTATATTCCGGAGCCTACCGGACAGTAGGAAGAATGAAAAAATTCCTGATTACGCTGGTGCTATTTATACTCTCATCCTATGCATTCCTGATGATCATTGAGTATTTTATTGAGACCAACCTTACCGTTCACACCTATTTTTTTCAGGAAAAATTGATCGTCCGCGGTTTCCAGGCCAACAGCAGTTCGCCCGTTTCCGGTTCATTATTCTTGCTGGGCGGAGTTGCCATTCTGATTAGAATATTCGGACATGAACGGGTGAAACTGATGAACATGATTGCTTCAACCGGGATGATTCTGCTTTATGTGGGGTTTGTGGGGTTGATAGGGTATTTCTTCGGGGAACCCTTACTTTATGGTGGCAACATTACTCCCCTTTCGATGCCCACAACCCTGGTTTTTTTTCTGTTGGGATTCGGGATTTTGGCCATGGGGGGAATGAAAAGTTTTATATTGAGGTCGTTATCCGGCACATCAGGAAGAGCTATGATTTTACGCTCGCTTCTTCCCATTCTTTGCTTGATTTTGATTTTTGACGAATGGATGGATGTTTTATTGGCCAACCATCCCCTGTTTAACTTTATTTTTGCCTCAACTGTATTAGTGCTCTTGATGATCCCAATAGGAGGATGGCTGGTAATAAGAGTTACCCATAAGGTTTTTGAGGAGGCAGAAGAGGCCGGAAAATTACGTGATGCTGCAGAGCAGGCATTAAGAAACAGCGAAGAGCAATTCAGAAACTTAACATATGGCGCGCATGACGCAATCATTGTAATTGGCCAGGATGGAAGGATCAGGGTATTCAACCCTGCTGCCGAACGCATCTTTGGCTATTCAGTGCAGGAGGCATTGGCCATGCCTGTTGATGTGCTGGTTCCTGATGGATATGCGAACAACCATAAAAAGATCATTCAACGCTACAGTGAAACCGGCCATTCCACAGTAATAGGAAGAACCCGGGAGCTCACAGGTAAACGGAAGGATGGTGGAATTTTTCCAATCGAGCTCTCCCTGTCGGAATTCAGGGTGGGAGATGAAATTTCCTTTACGGGTATTATACGCGACATCTCGGAAAGAAAAGAAACGGAAGCGAAACTGGAACAATTCACAGATGAATTGATTGAATCGAATGCGACAAAGGATAAGTTTTTTTCGATTATATCGCATGATCTGCGGTCGCCGTTCAACGGGATTCTTGGATTGACAAATATACTGCTCAAGGATTATCGAAGCATGGATGAACAGGAGATTAAGCTGTTGTTAGGTACGCTTCAGAAAGCATCGGAAAAAGCCTTTGATCTGACTGAGAACCTCCTTCTTTGGGCAAACACGCAGACAAATAAAATCTCCTATCTTCCAATGGAGTTTAATCTGCACAGCGCTATTGATGAAGTTGTTGCAATTGCAAAGGCTCAGGCAGCCAAAAAAAATATCCGCCTGATTTCAGATGGAGCAATTGAACAAATTGTTTTTGGAGACAAACAGATGGTGAATACCATCATGAGAAATCTCATATCCAATGCCATTAAATTTACCCCTTTGGGAGGAACTGTTGTTGTTTCTGTCGCCAGGTTAAACCACCATTGTGAGATTTCCGTGAAAGATACAGGAATTGGAATTCCCGAAGAACACATCCCGCATATATTCAACATCGAAAGAAAATACAACACCAACGGAACATCCAATGAATCAGGCACAGGTTTGGGATTAATTCTTTGCAGGGAGTTCGTTGAAAATCACGGTGAGAAGATCTGGGTAGAAAGCAAATATGGCAAAGGAACTACCTTTACCTTTACATTACCCTGGATTACTGACCTGGGAGAAAAGAGCATCAGTAATAATACTGTTTCTCAAGGAGGCAAGGCACTTCAGCTTACAAACCTGAAAATATTGGTTGCTGAGGACGATCTGTCATCGGACTTGATCATCACCCGCATGCTCAAAAAAATATCCCGTGAAATTTTACATGCAAGAACCGGCGTTGAAACTGTTGAAGTATGCCGCAACAACCCGGATCTTGACATTATTCTGATGGATATCAGGATGCCGGAAATGTCGGGAGACGAGGCCACCCGTCAAATCCGTCAATTTAATCAGGATGTGATCATCATAGCCCAAACAGCCGATGGATTTGCCGGTGACCGGAACAAGGCCATTGAAGCCGGGTGTAATGACTACATTGCAAAGCCTGTTGTTGAAGACGAACTACTGGCTATGATCCGAATGCAATTCAAACCAGCCCATATTTCATAAGCTGTTATTTCGCCTGATCATGAAAAATTCCGATAACTTAAAGAATGAAGGCCAGCAGGAGTTTGATCTGCTCAGAAAGATCGCCAGCAGGTTACCCGGTGTTGTATACCAATACAGGTTGCGGCCCGATGGGAGCTCCTGTTTCCCTTACGCCAGCGATGCCATCAGGAAAATATACCGGGTAAGTCCCGGGGAGGTTCGCGAGGATGCATCCGGAGCATTTGCTGTGGGACATCCTGATGACTATGATGGTGTTGTTGCCTCGATTCTGAAGTCGGCACAGGATATGACCCCCTGGCAACATGAATACCGGGTCAGGTATAGCGATGGCACCGTGCGCCTGCTTTACGGAGATGCCGTTCCTGAACGGGAGGAGGATGGATCGGTACTGTGGACTGGCTTTATCACCGACATTACCGAGCGGAAACAAACCGAGCATGAGCTGAAGCAGGTAGCAACAAGGTTGAAGTTAGCGACAAGTGCAGGTAATGTAGGAGTGTGGGAATACGATATAGTCAGAAATATCCTGATTTGGGACAATCTGATGTTTTCGCTCTTCGGAGTAGAAAAGAAGGACTTCAACAGTGCAAGTGAAGCCTGGCAGGCAGTTGTTCATCGCGATGACAAAGAACGTGTAGATGAAGAATTTAACTTGGCGATGCGTTGTGAAAAAGATTTGGACACTGAATTTCGGGTATGCTGGCCGGATGGCTCAATTCATTACATCAGAGAGCTTGCTGTAGTTCAATCTGATGATGCCGGGCAACCCACACGGGCAGTTGGAACGAACTGGGACATCACCGATATCAGAATGGCAGAACAAAAAAAAACTGGATGATTCAAGAAGAGAGATGGAGATGCGGTTCTCAAGCGCTTTCGAATTTGCCGCGATTGGCATGGCGTTAGTCTCCATTGAAGGGGCTTTTCTCAGAGTCAACAAGTCCCTGTGCAGCATCCTCGGGTATACTTCAGAAGAGATGATGACCTTATCATTCCAGGAAATCTCCCACCCGGATGATCTGACGATGGATTTGCAATATGTTGGTCAAATACTTGCCGGAGAGATTGACACATATCAAATGGAGAAACGTTATGTTTGCAGACAAGGTGATCTTGTGTGGACAATGCTGAGTGTGTCGCTCGTTCGGGATCATCTGAATAATCCTCAGTATTTTATATCCCAGATTCAGGATATCACCAAACGTAAGCTATCTGAGATGGCGCTTAGTGCGGCGCTGGTGAAGGCCGAAGCTGGCAACCGCCTCAAAACGGCCTTTGTGCAGAATATTTCGCATGAAGTGCGCACCCCGCTGAACGGAATCCTGGGGTTTGGTACGATGCTTACTGATCCTTTACTTACAGCGGAAGAGAAGCAGCTTTACAGCCAGCTGCTCAAAGCCTCAAGCGACCGCCTGGTGGGTACCATCACCGACTATATGGATATCTCGCTCATCGAATCGGGGAATGTCGAGGTAACCCTCAATCCGGTCAATCTCTTCAAGTTACTGCAAAGGCTAAAGGCCAGTTTCCGCGAGTTGTGTAAAATCAAAAACCTTACTTTTGTTCTTAAAATTCCCGAAGATCTTGATGAGTTTACCCTGTTGACTGATTCTGAACTGCTTCGGAAATGCATCTCCCAATTAATGGATAATGCCATCAAATTTACCACTCAGGGAACAATTACGCTGGGATATGCATTAAAACCGGATGCTGTTGAATTTTTTATCACAGATACGGGAATCGGGATTGATCAGAATGCCCAGGAAAGGGTATTTGAACCATTTATTCAGGAAAACCTTTCGAGTACCCGCGGACATGAAGGGAACGGGCTTGGGTTAGCGATCACAAAAGGTTTTTTGGACCTGCTCGGGGGCGAGATCCGTGTCGAATCAGTAAAGGGGGAGGGCACTGCTTTCTACTTTTCCCTGCCGGCGGTGCAGGTTCCCATTGAACATCCTGACCCGGTGGCCCCCGTTATTACACTTCAAGCGCCGGTACATCCGGTGGTACTGATTGCCGAGGATGACCTTGCCAGTGATCTGTACATGGAAATATCATTGAAATCGATCGCTTCGGCTGTTTACAAGGCCCCAAACGGTAAAATAGCGGTGGAAATGTGTCGCAGCCACCCTGAGATATCCATTGTGATCATGGACCTGAAGATGCCGGTGATGGATGGCCTGACAGCAATGCGTGAGATCAGGACGTTCAGAAAAGAGCTTCCGGTTATTGCCATCACTGCCCATGCTTTTAGCAAGGATAAAAAGGAGGCATTTGAAGCCGGGTGCAGTGATTTTCTGTCAAAACCCGTTAGCAAGATGGAGTTGCTGGAAAAACTAAACCGATACTGTGGAAACATAACCACCAACCGTGATTGAGTGTACTAATAGCCCCATCAATGAGTGCGTGGTCGAAGAACGGAATCCCTTCGGTTTTACTATTCCCCGCAAATTATTGATTACGGAATCGGAATTAATAATTCCGATTCCGTAATCAATAAAATGTGAACACTTGATTTTATTCATCATATATATCTGAATATCAGCTAAATGAAAAATACGGCATATCTTTTGTTGACTCAATTTATCTAACGGTACATTTATGTATGTTAATCAACTAATAGATCAGGGGCTGGTCGCAGTTCTCAACAGTTTTGACGATTACGTTTTTCTGCTCGACAATTACGGGATGATCGTATTTGCGAACGAGGCTACAATAAAGAAACTTGGTTATCCGCTGAAGGAGATTTCAGGAATGCATGTTCTCGATATTCATCCTGTTGATCAGCGTGTCAGGGCGGGAATCATAGTTCAGAATATGCTTGC
>CAISJJ010000478.1 GCA_903885595.1 uncultured Bacteroidales bacterium | reverse complement strand
TATGAATTGTGTGCAGATTTTGATTATATTTGATCAAAACCCTGCAAATCATGTTAAAGAAATTACCGAAGCAGCCGCAATTAGAGATGTTTAAAACAGTGCTGACGAGCTTTTGTCGATGAATGCATGGTTGCAAGTGCTCTAGTTTCAGATTGGGCATTTGACATTTTTCAGAGAAATATTCCCACTTTAGCAAAACAGCACTATTTATTTGGTGTTCACATTATTAGTGCTCCTAAAGCCTGGGATAAAGTAAAAAAATCAATCGCACTTTGCCAATTTTAAGAAATCAATTCCGATTCAACAAAGCTGGTCAAGGATGTTTTTATACCGGCTGGTTAAATACTATTCATAGAACATTCAGTTTTGTATATGATTGCGGGACAAGTAGCACAGATAATTACATACAAAACGAAATACATTTATTCCATAATAACCTGAAGAGCAGGTGCAATGGAACTCTAAACATACTTATAATCTCTCATTTTGATGCGGACCATGTAAACAAAATCAGGGCGTTGTTGGCAGGAATAGGACGGGTTGACTACATAATCCTACCTTACCTTAATCCCTTTCAGAGGTTGCTGGTTCTCATTGGCCAGGATGATGTTGATCCTGATTTCCGTGCTTTTATACAAGATCCAGTTGGTTTTCTTTCTTCGCCTGATTGTGAAATCGGAAATATTATATTCATTAAGGGTGACGGATCGCCAGAAGACAACCTTGAACCAATTGTCTTTCAGTCACCGGTCTTGGATACTAATGAATTTCTTGTCGATTATTCAGAATTAGAAGATCTGGATCCCGAAGAGGAATATAAGAACCGAACACCGTTGGTCAGATTTGCAGGAGACAAAGGAAGATTATTCGTCAACCGATTTTGGGAATTCTATTTCTTCAACAGACCTATTAATCAGGGTTTACTCCAGAATCTTGTTCAGGCATTTAACCATCATTTCCCAAGTTTGTTTAAGGGAGAAGCATTTGTTCAGGAACAAGCAATGGAGATATTCAGTGACGAAAATATTAATGCAATAAAACAGATATACCGAAATGTCCTTGGGAACCACAATCTCAATCACACATCCCTGATGGTTTTGCATGGGGCATGTTCAATCAATAATCGAGAACAACCGGGGCTGTTTTTTGGAAATCACTACCATCGCAAATACTGGATAGATTCAGCATCTTATACTTTGTTGATGGGTGATATGTATTTACATGGTTTAGTATTCCCAAACTATCTAATAAAGCAGAGAAACCGAATAGCAATAGTACAGATCCCCCATCATGGTGCAGCGACTCATTGGGATTTTCCAGTTTTGACCAACCTGATTCATGGATTGGTTATTTCGGTCATTAATTTCGGATTAGGAAATCCTTACAAACATCCCAAGGAAGTGGTCGTAAATGACCTTCGCAACCATGGGTGGAAAATCAAACTGAATCATCAGTTGAAATTTGTTAGGTATTTTATTTATCTTCACTACTGATATTTACCAGGAAACATCCGGGAAGTGAAGGCGTTTATAAACTGTCTTCTTTAGTTTCAGTGGTAATTCGGTGATTGGGAAGTGATGCCTTCTACAAAACGTTTTTTCGCAAAGAAAACATCCACTCCCGCTCCAGAAACGGCCAACATGCGCAGTTTTTTACCACTCTTTGGGCAAATACGAAGGATCAATTGATGAAGTTGTATTTGCTGCGGAGTCCCATGTAAAGAATCAAAATATGCAAAATAAATTTTTGCCTCGGTTTGGGAGTTTTACTAATCTTTGCTATTATTGCACTGATAAGGCTATAGGCTTTATTGAGAAGCATTATGGTTTGAAGTTTCAGACAACTACAAAACAGATGCTTTTCTCTTTTGGCTTACCCAATCAAGCGAGTATTTACGAACAGGTGATTGTCTTAAATCATTGAAACGATTCCGGCTGAATATGATCTCACCGCTTCCCTATTAGGGTAAACTTCAAAAAATAAGAGCAATGAGTAAAATAAAAATCAAAAATTTTGGCCCCGTCAAAGAGGGCTGTGTTGACGATGATGGGTGGCTTGATATAAAGAAAGTTACCGTTTTTATTGGCAATCAGGGAAGTGGAAAAAGTGTATTGGCAAAGCTGATAACAACGTTCATGTGGATGGAAAAAACACTAACAAGAGGTGATTATG
>CAISJJ010000477.1 GCA_903885595.1 uncultured Bacteroidales bacterium | reverse complement strand
TCAAGTACGTCAATTGTTCGAACTATGGCCCAAGCACTTTGCAAGCGAGTTATGGTTTAATATCATCGAGATACCGGATCACGTCGGTTTTCATTATACTATGAATTATGAGGACACTTTTGAAAACCCAACATATCCACTGGCATTTGCCAAGAACCGTGAAATCTATCGCGTTGCGGTTAGTTTGCTGTGGGAATTCGTTAAAATCACAGATTCGTTTAATTTTTTGGAGCAACTGACTGAATCGGAAATAGGTAATCCAATAAGAATTTGGCGTAAAGGTCACCTAATCTCATCGGACATTGCCCATTCTGTGCGGGAGAGAAATATGTTGATGGAAGCCCTCTCTTTAAGCGGAAACGAGGGTATTGTGGTAGGTGAGCTTGGGGCTGGTCACGGTCGCTTAGCGGAGGTCTTTGGATTCACAACGAACTTCCGCTATTTCATATTTGATATTACACCAGCACTTTACGTTTCACAATGGTACATTAAAGCGCTTTTCCCAAACGAAAAAATCTTTGAATTTCGCCATTTTAATGATTTCGATGAAGTCTGCGATGAACTTCAGGAATGCCGATTTGCTTTCTTCACAAGCAATCAAATTGAAAAATTACCAAGCGATTATTTTACTATATTCATTAACATGAACTCACTCATGGAGATGGGAAGCGATCAGATTAACAATTATATCGACCAGATAGACAGACTTACAACAATAGCTTTCTTGTCGCGCCAATTTCTGAACTCAGTTAATCCTATGGAACTTATTCCACTAACTAAAGATAATTTCATCATGCCCAGCAGGTGGCGATTAATTCTCGATAAGGTGGATGAAATTCATCCGGATTTCTTCAATCAGATTTGGAAACGGTGATCTTTTCTGGTTCATCGAAGTTCTATCTGGGGCTCCAGTTCAGGGGCAGTCAAAAAAACATGAAAACAAATAAAATCATTTATTTATGTTTTTTACCCATAAATCAATATTTAGAAAAAAACCATTACATAGGTGAGTTGATCAAAACAGGGATTTCTGTCGAATATTGGGATTTATCTAATATTTTTTTCCCGGGTGTTAAATTCTTATCAATTGAGAGGCAATATGCATATAAAATTCATAATTACAGTGAGCTAGAGGGTAGAGTCTTGTCGTTAGATATTAAGCGGTGTGTTTTTATCATATCTATTACATTTTATGCACCTGTCATAAGACTAAATCGTATTATGACGAAATATAACTGTTATATAATCACTTTTGCACGTCTCGGTGTTCCTGTGTTTTCATTGAAAGAATCATTAATAAAAAAGATTATTATAAGCTACTATAGCGGAAAGACAATATATAACTTAACACAACAATTTTTATATATAATTGCTAAAATATATACAAAATTAGGATTAATAAAGAATTATGATTTAGTATTTGTTGCTGGTTCAGTTGAAGCTGCATTACATAATAAAGTATCTAAGATCATTTACTTTAATCAAGTTGACTATGATAGCTATTTGGGCGTTAAAGATAACCAAGATCGCTTAATAGCTCATAGATATTGCGTATTTCTTGATGACAACCTTGTTTACGATACCGACTACAAGGCATTTGGTTTGAAAACAGTTGAACCGGAATTGTATTATAAATCATTACGTTTTTTCTTTGATCAAATAGAACGGAGATTTAATCTAAAAGTCATTATCGCAGCACATCCAAAGGCGGATTATCAAGGAAATGAATTTGGCAATCGTTTAATTATTAAAGGGAAAACTACTGAACTTGCAAAAGATTGTGATTTTGTATTGGCACATTATAGCGTATCAATTTCTTTTTCAGTATTGTTTAAAAAGCGAATTTTGTTTATGTATACAAATGAGATGAAAAAAATGTTTTATTTTACTAATATACGGCATTATTCTCAGGTGCTTGGTGCAAGCATTTATAATATTGACTCTTTTCTGCATGAATGTGCAAGGGACGAGATAAAGCTTGAAAATATAGATTCTTTAAAATACGAAGACTATAAATATGAATACTTGACATCAAGGCTTTCTGAAAATGAATTAAGCCGTGATATTTTCCTAAAGACCATGCAATGCATAGCATTTATGGGCTATGGGGAATGGGCTAAGGTTTGGAGATAAAGCTGTAAGTCCGGGCCGATTTGCTTGATATCATGAAATCACTTACAATGAACCATTGACTTATCGATACTTATAAGGACAATATGAAAATCTTACTCTCAATGATGTCATGTGAACCATCAAGCCGTTATGAGTCTGCCGCCAATTCACCCTATGCGATAGGATTGGGGTACATATGTTCTGTTTTAGAAAAAGATGGTTACGTGGTAAAAATGCTCATCACAAGTAATGATGATGACGAGTTGTCCCAAAAGAAGTTTTTCGAAACATATGACGCTATATCACCAAATATAGTGGGATTTTCGGTTATTAGTTCAAACAGAGTGTCTACATTTAAAGCTATCGAAAAGATCAATATACTAGTTGATCGCCCCCATATAGTTATTGGGGGGATCCACACTTCAGTGATGTATGAGCAAATATTAAAAAAATATCCTCAGGTTATTGCCGTAATTGGCGAAGGTGAACTAACTGTAATTGAATTAGTAAAAGCGCTCGAATCAAATCTTGAATTGGATGACATAAAGGGGATTGCGTTTAATAGGAACGGTCAAGTTATTTTAACTGAACGAAGAGAGCTAATTGAAGATTTAGATTCAATTCCATTCCCAAACCATGAAGTATTTTTTGATTCTTCTCCCACGCGAACGACAGGAATCATTTTTTCAGCCAGGGGCTGTCCGTCGAGGTGTAGTTTTTGCTGTCTAAAAATAATATCAAGGAGTGAATATAGAAAGAGGGATGTGAATAAAGTATTGGAGGAAATCAAATTTTTAAAAAATAAGTATCCACGGCTAAAATATATAAAGATTCAAGATGATACGTTTTTACTTGATAATGAACGAGTGATAGCATTATGTAAATTAATCATAAGTGCAGAACTGGCTATTACCTTTGGATGTATTGCAAGAGTAAAGCCTGTTTCACACGAAATGTTTTCTTGGATGGAAAAAGCAGGTTTCAAAATGATCGAATTCGGATTAGAAACGGGCTCAGAAAAATTATTGGAAGCAACTCATAAAAATATAACTCGAAAGGACATAATAAATTTAGTAGATATCTTAAAACCATTTAAGTTTTCGGTTCATTTCCTCGTTATGTGTGGATTCCCCGGAGAAAATGACAGCACCATTCGTGAATCAGTATCTTTCATACAATCAATTCAGCGGGCTTATTATGTCAGGGTGATTGCTGTTGGAAAATTAGAGGTATTTCCGGGGACAGAAATATATGACGTTATGAAAGGCCATGGTTCTATTGATGACGAATACTGGATGACTGAAAAACGGGTACCATATTATACCGTTGACCATGACGTTTACAAACTCATAGAATATGAAAATTTTATATTAGATAGAACGGGAATAGAAAGAATATTTTCTCTAAATGGATTTAAGCATCACTTCTTAAAAATGCCGCGATCCATCTTAAGGCACCTGTTGAATCATAAAGAATTTGTACCTCATGTAGTTAGTATGCCGATAAAGTCATTTTCCCCAAGTATATACTCTTACATTCGTAAAATATTGGTAGCGTTGTCAATAGGAGACCTGGAATAATGCTCTCCATTCCGTCGCCGGTGTACTATTCTTATGCATCAAACCCGTTGTAGTAATAAGCGAGGCGAACCTTGGTGACGTTAAGCGCCCCTTCCGTACTCCATTTGCTCACATTGACCCTCATATTCACCGTCCGAAACAGTCGTTCTACCCGGCTCGTTGTCTTGCCTTCCAAACGATTTTCTACAGCCGTAAACATATCGCCGCGGGCATTTTCAAGATACGATACCGTGTGCGTAAATCCTTTTTCCCGGCAAAACGTGATAGTCTTCTCCAATCGCCCCTTCTTGGATGCGATCATCGCCTGAATCGTATCCGGGCAGTCAACCAGGGGCCGAATCGCGCATATCTCCATAAGTTCCGCCACCACATGCAACCATTCCTCGCTTTTTCTTTTGACGGCGTCTTTCCATAGAACATACTGCGCCTGGTAGGGAATATGCCACAAACAGCGCTGAATAAGGATCGTGACCTTTCCTTTCAGGCTTTCAAAAATGGAGGTGTCGCCATCGGTCAAAAGGAGAAATGGTCTATTAAATTCCTTGATCACTTCAAGACTCTTTTGAAACAGCTTCTCCCACGAACCATTGTAATTGCCGATATCAATACCTGCAACCCTGATTCCGCCTCCCTTCTTGTATTGCACCAACACCTTCAGTTCTTTACCACGTTTGGGAATTCCGGTAATCCCAATTCCGGTTCCATCCGCTTCTCCACGAGGCTCTTCATTCTCGTCCAGAAAAAAATCCATCTTGGCGCCAATCTGTTGCACCGACTTCCATATTGTCATCTTGTCCACGGCCCACCCGAACATCTTGCCGATCTTCGCCGATACCCGGTAGGACGTCAAAGCTCCCATCAGGGCCAGCTTACGCCTCGTTTCATTTGGAACTCTCTTCTTCGGCTCCATACCAAGCAACATCCGGGTGATATACTGCTTGCTGCCGCACCGCTTGCATAGCACTTGGAGTTGCTTGAGCCTTATCCAACGGAACCAGGTGAGAATGTTCGTTGCCTTACCATGACGCGTCTTCCACACAAATTCGGTGTCATTGCCGCAACATCTGCAGGCGAAAGACTTTTTCTTCAAGCCCATCTCATACTCGCCGAAGCCGACAAGTACTTTCTGAAAAAAATCCTCCAGCAACTGTGGCAATAGCATAAGAAATGCCTTCATAATCGACGGAAAATCGCTGCTTTGCAAATCAACCCTGAATTGACACTCAAATTCGATCGTGATATCCTTTCTTTGTGGGGTCACTCCCATATTGCCCTCCTTCTATGGATTTTGTTTTCGACGAAACATAAATACCATAT
>CAISJJ010000476.1 GCA_903885595.1 uncultured Bacteroidales bacterium | reverse complement strand
CACCTTGTTCATCACGGTCCATAAGGTGATGGAAAAAACTGGTATCAAGTTTAATATTTAACCCTGCATAGGCCAGGCGTGTTGTTGAATAAAGAGCTATGGCCCCCCCGTTTGGGTGAAGGATAACCATTTCACCGGCTGTAAACCGTTCGGGATTGTCGAACCTGCTGAACTCACAGGTTGCTGTAACGAATACCGGAAGTTTTTCTTTATTGTCCCATTGCTCAATATCTGTCGTTGTCAGTACCTGTTCATAACTCCAGCCTGTTTCGCCGCCGTGTCCGGTGTAATTGATGATGAGCGAGCCTTTGTCCACCGCATCATTAAGCGCTGCTGTGGCATCGGGAAACCGGTCTCCGCCGGGGATACTAACTAGTTTGTATGCGTCGAAATAAATTTTGTTCACGTTAAACATAGGGTACTTCGCTGCAACTATTGTTGCCACTTCTTCAGCCTGGTTAAGATGGATATTGGTATTTTCATCATCGGCAATGAAGCTGATAATGTTACGCCAATCAGAACGCACGGGATAGGTAACGGATGAATAACGAAGTATCTTATCAACCATGGTTTGTGCTTCAACCGTATTGGATACTGGAAACCGTCCGATTCCCAGATCAATATTGCCATTCGATTCCTGGCCGGAATCATCTGCCATGATACCGAAATAATCATCGGTAACATAGGATGCATTTGCAGTTAATGACTCGACGGATTGAAATGTCGGTATCAGGTTATTGTTGCCGGGAACGCGGTCTTTAGGATCATACGAACCATCCCCGAAGAGAAGCAGGTATTTGAGACGACTGTCAGGGGAAGCCTTGTCGTAAAGCAATTTCATAAAATCGCGGATTCCGGTTGGATCTCTTTGTCCGCAGGCAAATTCATTATAAATCTGCGTGGATAATACCACCTGGGTTGAAATTCCGTTATGTTCATGATGAAATGCAGCCAGCTGTTCAGCCTGTGGTGCAAGCATCGGATGAGTTACGATAACGAGGGTTGTGGGTTCGAGGGCATGAAGGTTTTGATTTGGAAGCTCACCAACAACCCTGATTGGGTGAAAAAGAGATCCATCGAACGCAATGAACTCACGCAGGCTGTCGGTCGCACGTTTGAATTTCATGATATCATTTGTCAATGCCGTTTCCAGAACACCGACAGATGAAGGGTTTGTGACATCCCAAATCGTAACATTTTGTGTTGCATGTTTAATAACGAATTCGGTAATTTTCCCGGGACCAATCGTACTTGCATCCCTGAACCGCATTTGAGGATTAACCCAAACCAGATTTCGTAAACAAACCAATTCCATGTAATTAAGCCATCCCATTGAATTTGAAGCAGGCAACCGGTATGTCAGGGTGAGCGTTTGATTCTGTTTGGGATTTTGAATGGTAGTCAGTTTTAATTTTGCCCTTCCCATCCGATAGAAGTCATCCGGATCAGTTAAATCAACTTTGATGGAGTCGATTTTCACCCCCCCCTGGGAAATGATGAAATAACTTGGGCTGGCTGCTTTCGCAGCAACTGATGTACGGATCTTTAATGGTGATAGTGAGTCGATATTCGGGAAAATAAATGATAATTCCAGAGTGTTTTTCGTATTGTCGAAAACCTCACCATACCATTCCTTCCCTGATCTTATAAGGGAACGCTGATCAAGTTCATGTAAAATGTAATCGTCGAAACGCGATGAAATATTGGTTGGGGTTGACGAAGGGGGAAGCAATTGTTGAACACGTTTGCCCGGTCCCTGGTCTGTATTGATAAAATAGTAGGTTGTATCTGAATAGAGATTTCGTTGGTGGGAATATACCCGGGTAAATTTATCGTAATTCCACTTATCAGCTCCTTCACCATAAAAAAGGATATAATCGGTTGGGTCAAAATGGCCGTCGCCACCATCTACAACCTGAATAGCAATTTCCCGCAGATCATCGACCCGGGGTGTAGAATTGATTTCAGGGAGCATTCCTGATCCGTTACCAAACAGCCTGATATTTTCGGTTACAATCGCAGCAGGGTTGATACCCAAAGCAGTCAGATCACTATGAGTCATTATGTGAATGCCCGTCTCAGTAACGGCTAGTTTATACCACTGGCCTGTTGCAAGAACCGAAGTAGTTTTATGAGGCAATTCGGCTAAAGCCAGATGCTGCAACAGAAATACCAGAAGAACCAATGATATTTTTCGAATCATATCGCACATGATTTGCAAAGTTAGTAATTAACGTATAACCACCAACTTTGAAGTCTGACGCTTGGATGTGCCGTCGGACATTATAAGTTGCAACTGGTAAACATACACACCCGAACTGATTTGCCCGCCATTGTCCTGGGTTCCATCCCAGGCAATGGTTGCAGCACGGTATCCTTGCGAATAGATGGTTTGTCGCAAGGTCTTAACAAGGTTTCCTGATAAAGTAAAGATGCGGATCTCAACCTCCTGGGGTTGGTTCACCTGGTTGGTTTCCCACGAAAAAGTTGTTTGATTGCGCATGGGATTGGGGTAATTCAACAAGTGTTGCAAGGCAAACTCCCCGGAGGATACAACAATAAATTCAATACTGGCGTCAGAAGAGTTATTATAAACATCCCATACCTTTACTGAAACATGATGGGGCCCGTCGGAAAGTGAGCTCAGAGGGTAGCTTATCATCCCGCTTTTAAATGTATTGAGATCAGACACATAATAATCGTTGAGGATCATTGGGGTTGTGGACTTGTTATCAAGGACGGCAGTAATATCGTGTCCGATGCCATTTCCTACCGTATTCGCGCCAGATGTATCGCTTACGTAAGCTAAAAGCAAGGGATTCTGGTCGGTAATGCCCCCTGAAAAAAACTGGCGGTTGTTGATATAGAGCTCTATTTCCGGACCCTGATCATCCGGCGGAGCCTCGTTGTTATAGCCGCCAACCTGTATGTCGTAGTCAAAACCATTTGCATCAGTATCTGAACTTCGCGCATAGTAACTGATTTTACCAATCCCATATTGATATGCAATATCTTTGGGAACGACAAAGGAAAATGAAAATGTTCCGTTGATTACATTCACCTTCCCCTTATAAATTGGATTTTTCCGAAGAAAAAACTGGACCGGGGCACCGGGGCCCTGGTTGGCCTTGGTCCATATTTCAGAGGATTTATCAAATACGGTGGGGTAGACGGTTCCTGAAAAGCCTGATGCCGTCTGACCCGAAGCGTCCTGAACCTCGCCGGTGATAGTTACTTCAGCCAGCGCCCGGAGCGTGTCCTGATCACCTGATACATGGTTTCCGTTAATGGAGGTTGAAACGACATTCATTTCCGGATATGCCATCCGCATGGCAGGATCACCCAATAGTACAAAGGCATGGATATTGGGAGAACTCCCCATATCCGTTTTGGCAGCAACCAGTAAATCACCCATGGTGAGATATGCACCTGAAGATTTCCGAAAAACGTTGTTGTAAAAATTGACCAGGAGGTTTTGATTTGTGTATGCATAGGTAAGACGGGTGGTCGTAAACAGTGCAATTCCGCCTCCTTGTTCATTTAGATAGACCCATTCGCCGGCCGAAACACGTTCGGGGTCATCAAAGCGGCTGAATTCACAGGTTGCTGTGACAAATACCGGCATCTTATTGAAATTCCGCCAGTTTTTTATATCAGGAACCTCCAGAATTCGTTCATGCGCCCAGCCAAGCTCACCGCCATGTCCGATATAATTCATTAGCAGCGAGCCCTTTCCAACCCGTTTGTTAATCGCCTCATTTACATCAGGATAACGGGCTCCTCCAGGCGTTGAAACCATTGTATAGGCATCAGAATAAATTTTATCAATATTGTAATTTTTATATATCCCTTCAATTTGATTGGCAAGCGCCTCTGAATATTCAATAAATAAATTTCCCCCTTCATTCTGGTCGTCTGAGACAAAAGTCACCATATTGCGCCAGTCATTCTTTACAGTATCACTATTTGAACAATAATGTATGACCTTATCCACTGAAGCCTTTGCCTGTTCAGCTGTATACACCGGTAAGCGTCCGATCCCGATCACCAGGTTCCCCGTGGCCCCCTGCCCTTCATTTGGAGCTAGTTTTCCGTAATAATCATCCGATAAAAAAGAATCGACCGGCGACAATGATTTAACAGATTCATATGCGGGAACAAAGTTTGTATTATTCTGAATGCGGTTTTTAAAATCATACGAAGCATCACCAAAGAGCAACAGGTACCTGGGTTCGTGCCCGGGCAGGGCTTTATTGTACATGAATCTGACATAATCTCGGATAGCCGTTACATCCTGTGCCCCTGAGGAAAATTCATTGTAAATCTTTTCAGGAGTCGTTATGAAAACCGAAAGGTTTCCGGTTTGCCGGTGAAAATTTGCCAGCCGTTCAGCTTCAGCAAGAAAGGCTGGATGGCTTACGATAAGGTAATCAGCTACTTCAGTGCCATGAAGATCCTGATTTTCAACCTTTCCAATAAATTCAGGCATAAGAAATGAAGTGCCGTCAAAGGCAAGGAATTCGCGTAATGAATCGGTTGGAAGCCGGAAAATGTAATCATTTCCCGATTTGGATGTTTCTACATTCAGGATGTTCCCTCCATTTGAAACATCCCAAATTTGAAGATTCTGTCCATTTCCATTCAATGTAAATTCTGAGATTATTCCAGGTGATGCGCCGGCAGATGAGCGAAACTGCATTTGCGATCCGCTCATAGTCAGGTGCCTTAGTGCATTTATCTCAAGGTAATTCAGGTAGCCCACAGAACTGGCAGAACTTTTATTGTAATTCAGCCTCACATCAATTACCGGGCTTGAGGGGATAAAAGATGCCACACCAAGCTTTTCAACGGCATAATCACTGTCATAACTGCCCGAAATGGAGGGTAAATTAAGTGTCATAATGGCTGTTCCCTGGGCAGAAACAATAAATGAACTGCTGCCTGCGGTTGACCTTGCCGCGACATAAGCAGTAAGCGTTAAAGGGTTGCTTGTATCGATGTTAGGAAAACTGAAAGAATAGTTGCGAACGGTGGTAATATCAAAAAACTGCCCGTCCCACCATTCCCGTCCTGATTTGATAAGGTTTTTTTCATCTTTTTCATAAAAGGAATAATCGTTGAATCGGTTGACAGAGAATGTGGCCGGCTCGGTAGCTGATGAAATTGTACTCACTCGTTTACCACGTCCGAGGTCAAAATTCAGAAAATAATAGGTCCGGTCAGAATAGATATTTTTGCGATGGTGAAAAAGTAAATCTGTTTTGGTAAATGTCCAGCGGTCGGGCGATTGACCATAAAATATTAGATAATCACCCTGATTAAAAGTACCATCTTCTTCCCCAAAAACCACAATTGTGTTTTCCCTTAGATCGTCGATACGTTGGGTGGCGTTAGCCTCCGGCAACATTCCTCCGCCATTGCCATAAATGCGCAAATTACGCGGATCTATTGATCCCACATCTATGCCTGCATTTTTCAGATCGTCGTAAGTTATCCTGTATATTCCGTCACTCCCTGCGGCAAACTTATACCATAACCCTGACGCCAGAATTGAATTTGGAACATAATCGCCTGCTGATTTCAATGGCAATTTCTCATGACCCTTAACAAGATCAACAACCAGCGTGAAGGAAATCAATTGTTCAACCATCCCTGTAGCGGGGTTCCTTCTCAAAGGGAGAAAACTTACTTCCAGGGAAGGCTTCTTTTTTTTCAATGTCACCTGAGCGCAGAAGCGCGGGGCAGCCAAAATTTCTTCAAGCCCTTGCACCAGGGAAAGTGACGGTTCCTGAATGGGTTCGTAAACCTGCTTTTCAATGAAAATATTTTCAACTGAATCCAATTCAGAGGTAAGCGGAAAAGATTTAAGAAATATGGGAAGCATTCCTGATTCCTGCTGCATGACAGAGCCTTTAAACGACAGCACCGCCAGAGCAGACCATCCGGGATTATCATTGACGTGAATTGGATTCCACGATAGCGTGTGCTGGCTTTCCAGGTGTAACTCCTGTCCAACCGCCGACAAACCTGGGGTAAAGGCCAATGTTACAATCGTGATGATATAGAAAAACCTGTTAGTAGTATACATGTGCTGGTTCCGGATTATAAATAAAAGACAGCAACAACAGCAGAAAAGTTGCTACCGGCATAAAATAATTCTTAAAGCTGAAAATCTAATTACAATTTTAACGTTACCTGTTAGTTAATTATTGTAACCGGATGGTTCACGACATTCATATTTTTTGCAATATTGTAGGCTTTATTTAATCAGGATATACCTTTCATCCATGGCCAGGCGATTGGTTATTATTATATTGCTTCTCTTGCCCGTTTTTACTGGGCGGGTTTATGCACAGGATCCTGAGTTTTCCCAGTTCTATGCCAATCCGCTTTACCTTAATCCTGCTCTGGCAGGGGTGACCTTATGTCCGCGTGTCAATGTCAACTACCGGAATCAATGGCCTGATCTTGGAAAAGCATTTGTAACGTACCATGCCTCCTATGACATGTATCTCAGCCCGCTGCATGGTGGGGTTGGAGTTGATATTGTTTTCGACCAGGCCGGAGGCGGCAGTTTGAATACCCTCGCCATTAGTGGAATGTATGCCTATAAGTTTAACATTTCATCACGTATTCAGGCCAGCGGCGCAATCAAGGCCAGCTATAATTCCAGGTATTTGAACAAGGAAAGCCTGACTTTACTTAACCCCAATGACCCCTATTTTAATTCATTATCAACTTCTGTTGGTGTGGCCGATTTTGGGGCCGGGATCTTTTTAAGCTACGATGATCTTGTTTATGGTGGTATCGCGATGGACCACCTGACCCAGCCAAACATCGGCTTTTCTGCAGCAAATCCCTCCCCGCTTTATATGAAATTGACCGCTCATGCCGGCGCCAATATAAATTTGAGGGGTGGAAGTTCAGATAATGACCGTGAATTCTCACTTTCTCCGAACATACTTTATCAACAGCAATTTCAATTTCAACAGTTGAATGTCGGATTGTATCTCACCTTTGATCCATTTGTAGGTGGAATTTGGTTCAGGCACAATTTTGCAAATCCGGATGCAGTAATCCCCATGCTGGGTTTTCACTGGAAAGAACTGAGAATCAGCTACAGTTACGATTATTCACTCAGCAAGCTGAAAGATGTTTCGGGAGGGGCGCACGAAGTTTCTGCCTCGTGGCAATTTGCCTGCGGAGAAAAAAGAAGACACATCAGGGCAATAAAATGCCCGAGTTTTTAGTTATTGATTTACGATGTTAATAAATCCTGTTTCATTGTTTATCGTAAGCCTGTGCTGACACTATAAATATTTGCGATATTTGAGTAATTCACGTAGGTTTGCAAAAATTTTCAACGAATGAAAATTAACAAATTATTTCAGTTAAGTGCCCTCGTTGGTGCCATTTTCTTGTTCGGAGCCTGTAAGAAAATAGGCTCAGGCTCAGGCTCAAACTCTGGTTCAAGCTCAAGTTCAACAGGCTGGGAATATAACAATCCAAAAAACGGCGGATTCGAAGTCCGTAAATTTGCTGACCAACAAACAGGACCAGGTTTGGTTTTTATTGAAGGCGGCAGTTTTACAATGGGAAACACCCAGGATGATGTTTCGTTCGAATGGAATAACAGTCCGCGCAGGGTATCTGTTGCCAGTTTTTATATGGACGAAACCGAGGTGCGCAATCTTGATTATCTCGAATACCTTTACTGGCTAAGCCGTGTGTATGCCACAGACTATCCCGGCGTTTACCGTAAAGCGCTGCCCGATACGCTTGTTTGGCGTGACAAACTGTCTTATAACGAACCGTTGCTGGAGTATTATTTCCGCCATCCTGCATACAGGAATTATCCGGTTGTCGGTGTATCATGGGTACAAGCAAATGATTATTGCCAGTGGCGTACCGACCGTGTCAATGAAATGATGCTTATTAAGAGGGGAATTCTTTCCATGGATCCGGCACAAAAGAACGAAAACAATTTCAACACCGAAGCATACCTTGCCGGGCAATATGAAGGACTGGTTGACAAACCCCTTCCCGACTTGAATCCCAATGGAACCGGAACACGTAAAGTGAAAATGGAAGATGGAATTATGCTTCCCAAATATCGTTTGCCAACTGAAGCCGAATGGGAATATGCTGCCCTTGGTCTTATCGGCAATACGCTCAGCGAACGTGTTGTTGAGCGTAAAAATTATCCCTGGAACGGCAACTCTGTGCGTACCAATGAAAAAAGCTATTACGGCAGTTTTATGGATAACTTCAAACGGGGTAAAGGTGATTATATGGGGGTTGCAGGTAACCTGAACGATGGCGCTGAGATTCCTGCTCCCTGCGGTTCATACTTCCCGAATGATTACGGGTTGTATAACATGGCCGGGAATGTAAGTGAATGGGTGCTCGATGTCTACCGTCCGCTTAGTTCCTATGAAGCATCTGACCTTCGTCCATTCCGTGGCAATGTGTTTAAGACTCCGGTTCGCGATGCAGAGGGATTTCTTGCAGAGAAAGACAGCCTCGGCCATATAAAATACCGCGATATCACCACTTCCGAAGCGATGAATCGTAAAAACTACCGTCAGGCCGATAACATTAACTACCTTGATGGCGACTTTGCCTCGAATGTTGACAACAACAGGTGGAAAGAGGAAGCCAAAGATTCAAGCGCCACCGACCTTATGTATCAGTATGGCATGAGTTCACTGATCAGCGATCATGCCCGCGTTTACAAAGGAGGCAGCTGGAAAGATCCGGCCTTTTATATGAGTCCGGGAACAAGACGTTATCTTGATGAAAGCGATGCTTCCGATGCCATTGGATTCCGTTGTGCGATGACACGTGTTGGCGGATCAATTGCAGGAAAATAATAAAATTGAAAAAGAATCAGGCCCCGCTTCGTAATGGAAGCGGGGTTTTTTATTTATTTTGTCCGATACTTTTTTGTTAACTGCTATGGAGCCAGTTTTAAACCAAATTTATCAGGTTTTTTCAGAACACCCGGTAATTTCAACCGACAGCCGCCAGATTAAGCCCGGATCGATTTTCTTCGCATTAAAAGGCGAATCATTTAACGGCAATGCATACGCAGAAAAGGCATTGGAACAGGGGGCTTCATGCGCTATCATTGATGAGCCTGAATATGCTTCCAATGAAAAGTTTTTCGTTGTCAGTGACGTCCTCACAACCTTACAGGAACTGGCCCGGTATCACCGTAAACAGTTTAATATCCCGGTCCTTGGCATTACAGGTTCAAACGGTAAGACTACAACAAAAGAGTTGATTCACAATGTACTCTCTACAAAATTCTGCACCCTTGCCACCCGGGGCAACCTGAACAACCACATTGGCGTACCCTTAACACTACTCGGGATAACCCCGGAAACTGAGATTGCCATTATCGAAATGGGAGCCAACCATCCCGGTGAAATAGATTTTTTATGCCGGATCGCACAGCCTGATTATGGTATTATCACAAATGTCGGCAAGGCCCACCTGGGTGGTTTTGGTGGTTTCGAAGGAGTTATCAGGACCAAAACGGAATTATCCCGTTTTCTGTCTGAACATGGTGGCGTGATGTTTTTAAACAACCGTGATGAGTTACTCGTTAACAGAATTAACAACGTGGATCTGATCAGATTTGGCGCTCCTCCGGGGAATGTCACATTAATGAACCTTATTTCAGATCCATTCGTTAAGCTGGAGGTGCAATTTCCCGACCGGTCAGTTGTTGTGATTGAATCAAAGCTCTATGGCCGGTACAATGCCAACAATATACTGGCTGCGGTCAGTATTGGACAACACTTCGGCATTTCATCCGACCGGATAAAGATGGCGATTGAAGATTATCAACCAGCAAATAACCGGTCGCAAATTATGAAAACGGACCGTAATATGCTGATCCTGGATGCTTACAATGCCAATCCCAGCAGTATGGAGGCAGCGCTGTCCACGTTCGCCGAAACCGATTATCATGGAAAAACCGTTATTCTTGGAGATATGCTGGAACTTGGAGAAGAATCAGATCATGAGCACCAACAGATTCTGAAATTCATTGATCAATTGAAATTTCAGCAAGTTTATCTTGTCGGGCCCGTCTTTACCAGGCTGAATATAAAGCGGGAGAATGCCTGTTTCCAGGACAGTGACCTGGCCAGGATGTGGCTTGAACATCATAAGATTGAAAATTCAACCATCCTTATCAAGGGATCGAGAGGAATCAGTCTGGAGAAATTGACTGACATCCTGTGAATTTATTAATCTGGAGATTAAGAGTCTGTTTAAAATTCATTTTGAAATTTGTAACTCCTTGAAAACTATTAGTATTTCATTATTCAATCTTCACTCATCGTTTTTCATTTTACATTAGTTGTTAACCCAATGAATAGAGTACAATGGATAATTGCCAGTGAAAAATGAATAAAGGAAAATGAATAGTATATTGAAATTTAAACAGTCTCTAAATAAAACGTTGTGCCCTATTTTGTAATCGGATTAATGTCGGGAACCAGCCTGGATGGATTGGATCTGGCTTTTTGCGAATTTGAGAAAACAGATAACCGATGGAGCTACCAGATTCATCAGGCTGAAACCTTTCCTTACACGCGGGATTGGAAGTCGAGGTTATCATCCATTGAATCAGCGCCGGCAGTAGATTTTGCCATGACCGATGCATCCTATGGACATCTTTTAGGGAAATACACGAAAGAATTCATTGAACATCATCAGCTCCGGCCCGACTTTGTTGCGTCTCACGGGCATACCATTTTTCATCAGCCACAAAATCGCTTCTCAACGCAAATCGGGAAAGGTTCGGCCATTGCTGCCGAAACAGGATTACCTGTTGTCAGCGATTTCCGCTCAACAGATGTTGCGCTTGGCGGCCAGGGCGCCCCCCTGGTCCCGAT
>CAISJJ010000475.1 GCA_903885595.1 uncultured Bacteroidales bacterium | reverse complement strand
GTTGGCCCTGGCTGTATGTAAATCGATCAAACAAGTATGTGGCATCACCTTTTACCCCGTCCCACTGATAAAGGTACCTGAACATGATGAGTACCAGGTAGCCCTTGTCCAATGCTTTTGCAATCTTTTCAGAATGTGTTGATCCGGCAAAAACGCTCGTTTCATAGCTGGAAACCAGGGGTTTCACATTTGTTAAAGCCTTGATGTCGCCATTGGAACTATCAGATATATAGGTGGTATAATTGGTTTGCCAGGGGTTGGGCATTGGCAATTGCGACTGGAGGAGTGTATAATCGGGATGATTATTCGCGTTAAGAGGTAAATTTGTTGAAAGATCAGTAAACACATTATTGGAATATCTGGGTGTACCAGGAAATTCATAGCCATTGGAACCAAAAAAGGTCCACAACTTTCCAATCAAGGGATCGCCCCAGAGGTAAAATGGCTGAGGTGTGCCGGTTGAATCCTTTATCGGATAGTTGTATGCCTTAAAGAGCGTATAAAGCGGTGAGATTTTGTTGGTATTTTGGAAGATGGAATAACTCAACAAGCCCACAGAAGAGCAGGTTTCGCAAATTCCGAATATGCTCTGGTTGATCGGCCAGTTGTTAATACTGTCGTAGAAATCGCTGGTCCTTGGAAGTAAACCCGAATCAACCTGATAGGATGAGGGGAGTGTGAAAGGAGCGCTAAACCCCGTATTAACCTGTACATCATCGGGTGAGGTGCAATCGGTAGATCCTTTTTCAGCAACAGGCAGCATGCCGGCTGTGTCATCTTTGGATGTACAGGAAAAAAATACGGCAACAACCAGAATGAAAGTTAAAATACGCGATTTTATTAGTCCAACTGATTTCCTCACGGCTGAAAAATGTCATAAGTCATCCTGTAGGTATATTGTGAACACCAGTGAAACTCATAATCGATAAGGCCGTTGGTATAATTGTTTATACCGTCCGGGCCTGTTTCCATGACGTAGTTCACATACTGCTGATCATTGGCATTGATGCTGTGCGACGACATGAAACAATCGGAAAATCCACTATAAAACTCGGATTTGTTCTTATAGTCAAAATTGTCGTTGTTTGAAAATGCCGCGTCTCCGGTTGTATAACCCACACCGCAGTAAACCTCAAAATCAACCGGCATGGGGATTGAGCTTTGGCTCACATTTACAGTGCTAAAAAAATAGACGTTGGCCGTATTACCACCATTGCTTTCGGTGAATTTGCAAGGTAAGGCAACCATATAATCTGCAAGAAACCAACTAGAATTTGGATCAACGGTGATATTTCCCTTGATCATGATCTTGTTCACAAAAGGCGGCGACGGATGAGCCTTGCCGGGAAATACAGTCAAAGCTCCCGATGCCCAGTCAAACCCTTGAATCGAATAATTGGATATAGGAACCCCGAACCCGTAAGGACTGTTATAGAACTCGGCAGCATTGTCGAGTCCATAACTGTCGATAATGTCAATGGTCCACTCGCTGAAATCGGCCATCGACAGGCGCATGTAGCCCCAATACCAGTTCCACGCAAAAAATCCGAAAGGCATGGTGTTGGTTGCAGTTGGACTCGTTGTTGCGGTGCTTTGATCGGGTTTTTCGGGATTATAGTATAAAACCTGCACAGAGCCCGAGATGGGCTCTTCGTGACGCCAGGGATGGTAGTTGTCTGAACAAATGAGCTGCAGGTCAAACTTACCGCCTGTAAGTGTAGTATTGGTGTCAAGGAAAAAACTGTAGGAATTCCAGTTGTTGTCGGGAGAGGCGATACCATTCTGCCCCCAGCGGGTATAGGGATAGGTGCTTTCCATGATATCTGCAGTGCTGTTCATGTTTCCTCCCGATTCAACAGAAATGTCAAGGGTATTAACTGGCGATCCGGTACCATCCGTGAGATCGTGCGGGGTAACCACGGTGCCGCTTACGATCGGATACTTCAGGTTTACGGCCTGGCGGTAAAGGGCCGCAATGAACCTCGACCGCGCCAGCCCGTTGAGGAAAGTCGTATCAGGTGCAATCTGGATGGGATGATATTGCATGTCAGAGCCAAACTGCTGAGCATTCCGGAAGTCGATCAGGTTGACGGTCATGAAATCTACTGCCTGCAGGTATGCGTCAATCTCATCGAGGATCTGCTGACGAAAGGTTCCGTTCAGGTATGTTTTGAATGTGCTTCCGGAAGGATCAATTACATTCACCACATTAGCATAAACTGTCAAAGCCTGGAACTGGTAGTTGACAATCGTGGTGAAATAATTTTCGATCATCCCAAGCACAGTTTTGGCATGAACATATTGATTGGCATTGCCGGCGCTTTGCTGAACCACCTGAATTGCAAATTTTGCAAGCAGACCATCCTGTAATTCTGTTGAATTCGGGCACATCAGCCCGTACAAACCGGTAATGCCTGCTACTGCTCCGCTGGTATTGTTGTTTGCGTTGGTGGCAAATTGCTCCCAGAATATAGCAAGTTCAGCCCAGGTTGTTCCCGACGTGCCTTTTTTTATAGCCAGGGAAGTCTGAGCAAAATAGGAGAGGCTGTTGACGGATGTAGACGAATAAAGGTCACTGATATTGTCAAAAATTGTGTTTGCAGCTAGAGCCATCTCAAAGTTTTCAAGTTTGTTGAAATCGAGTTCAATGGCTGCTGCAAGGGCTCTCAGGTCGTTGTCGAGCGTGGCAATTTCACTTTCAATGGTAGCAAGTTCGCCGTTTATTTTGTCATATTCGGCCTCCTGCTGAGGATCCCCATGCTGCTCTTTGTAGATATCATAGCCTAATTCTGCAATATCGAAATAGGGGAATTCACCAACACCGCTGGCACCGCCAAAAATCCTGCTGTGGTACAAACCTTTGCCGATCAGCATGTGCTTATTGGCTGACAATCCATGGCCTGTTCCCTTTTCATACGAATGAAGCATGTCTGGCAGTTTGCCGGGAATCTTCACTGTATTTGTGGGTGGAATAACCGGATCGGGATTGGATGTATCATCTTTCTTTTTGCAGCCCGGAGCAATCAGAATCATAATTCCGGTCAGGATTGTGATAATATGGATGCCTAACTTATTCATTTTCGGTTTCATATCAAATGTGTTAAAGAATGTTTATATTCGGGAACAAGCTATAAGGTGTTGATATATTGCATGATTTGTGTGGCATGAAGCGGTTTGATCAGGTGGAAATGATCCAACCAGAACTGAACAGGCAAGGGGCGGTTCACTGCAGCGCCTTCAAACAAACCTGAACTTACAGGAACCAGGCCATCGTTTGGCTGGGGAAACAGTTCGTAGAAAAGCTGGTAACCTAATTTGTCGACCGTTGCATAATAATCCACTTTCCATTGAAGCGTTGTATCGCCGTGCACTACCACTGTGTCCATTCCCATTTGGCCATCGATCACATAATATTTACTTCGGACGGCGATATCGAGGGGGTCGTGCAGAATCTTCTGGATATATCCCTCAGAGGGGTACATATTGCGCGGACCGGGGTAATTCACTTTGCAAAGTCCGGGAATGTTGATCAGGTTAACCAGCGGCGTGCCGAGGTGAGGAGTCCCCAGGGTGACAAGTTTGGTGATGGCCCCTCCGCTCACAATGTATCCGCGTGAAACCAGTCCGCCCATAGAGTGGGCAATAATGATAGGGTTCACCAAACCGTAGCGTTCCACAGAATCTTTCAGAATTCTTCCATTGATAATGATCGAATCTTTCCAGTTGTACTGAAATTCATAGACATCGTGTTTTGCTTTAAATTCAGCGCTCAGGTTCATTACGATGGTATCCCAGTTGCCCATTTTTCCGATCATGCCATGAACGAATATAACCGGAGGTCCTGTAGGATTCGGAGAGGATACGACTTTTCTGAAAACATAAGCGTTAATATCCATCCCGCCATCATCGCAATGATAGTCTTCCAGCATCTTCAGAAGTGAACCCTGAAAAGTGGTCTTGTCGGGGAACGTAAATGTTCCTTCAATAGCCAGAGGGCTTTTTGAAGCATCGAAACTGCCTGAAAAAGAGAATGACAATGAAGATAGATCCATGGTTGCTGAAAAAGCGAGTGTGCCTCCTGTAACTGAACCCGTTATCGTTCCAGCTACCATTTGATCAACATGATGAACCGATATTTCTCCTCCCACCGCTGTGCCATTCTGGATTAAGGTGATCTGGTAGTATTTTGTTAAAACGCCGGCCGACTGGCCTGCCCTGATAAATTCATAAAAACCGGCAACATTGCCGTTGACAACCTGTTCTTCTGTCTTCTTTTTACAGCTGGAGACTATTAAGATTAGGGCGCCTGTAATTATTACCATTGCCACAAAGGCAGATCTATATTTTTTCATTTTTGTTTTTTTGCGAAAATACCATCTGTGTTTCCCTTTGTCAAACAAATGACATGCAATAAACCTTGTTGTTTATTGCATGAAAATCGTAATGTGGTGATATGTGGTGATATGCAGCCTTCGTCGAACAAGTCTTGCCTTACCGGTATTGGGTTTGATTACAAGTGACATAATACCATGAGAGACTTCGCTGCCTCAGGCGCCCTTTTTCTTTAGCCTAAAATATGTGGTTTGTGCTCCCCGCTTGAATATTAAACGCTTTGCCTTTCATCTTGATGAACACATTGATCGAACTTAGATTTGTAACCATGCTTTTATCAACGCTGAATTTCAGGTTTTTAAAAGCATTGATATAATCGACCAGGCCAATTTGTGTGGTGTAAAATATATCCGGATTTTTAGAAACCATTTTGAAAAACTTCTCCACTTCTGCCCATTTATTCCCGGGTCCTTCGTATTCCCAGCTATGACCCCAGACATAAAACAGGGCTAATGAATTCGCTTTAAGAAAATCAGTGGTAAGTTGATAAAATTGTCCTAATTCTCTTCTGTCGTTTGCCGTGTCGTTGGGTATGTAATTTGTTTTTCCGAATAAATGAATGGTGGGTTGCCATTTAAGGAAATCAGCGGGAATACTAAAATTGTAAGTATCGCCAACTGTTCTGGCATATTCGATACCTAAACCGCTTATTGCCTCAATTACAAAATCGTTGGTATTGCCAAATGGATAGGACATTCCACGAACAGGATAATCTGTCAATCGTTCCAGTTCTTTTCTGTCTTCCACTACTTCATAAATCACATCAATTTTCGATAAAGAAGGCAAATTTGGGTGATTTGCCGTATGACCGGATACTTCGTGTCCTTTGTATATGTTTTTAACCTCTTCTTTGGTGAGATAATCTTTGGTGCCAAGTTTATTTGAATTGAGATGAAAAGTTCCGATCAGGCCGTATTCGTTCATCAGTCTTACAAGCCTATTGTCAGCGACCATCCCATCGTCGAAGCTCAGAATCAGCGCCTTTGTTTTGCCTCCGGGGAAAAGCATTTCTACTTTTTCACGGCTGCTAATTACGTCATTCTGGCCGGCTTTGGCGGCATTGGTTTGTGCTTTCCCGTAATTGATTACAGTAATCAATGCGAGGAAAACAATAATTAATCTGGTTTCGCTTCTCATCTGCCATTAATTTGATTTCAATGGTCGCCTGGAATATCCATTTTAACACGGTGGTTTTTCACCAACCGGCTTAAACAGATGTCTATTCTTTTATTAACTTTTTAACTTCAAAAGTATTACAATTTTGAAGTTTAAGCAAATAAACCCCGGGCGCAAGGCTCGTCATTTGTATAACGGTTTTTTCAAAAAAACTGCCGTTTTGCACAGTTTGGCCGACTGAATTTAAAACCTCAAATTTAGCCATTTCGCTGTCTCCTCTCCTTTCGATCGTAAGTTCATCAGAAACGGGGTTTGGATAAACATTAAACAGATGATTGTCTTTGTTTTCATTTATTCCGGCTGAAGATCCATTTCTTACCAAACGCACATAATTG
>CAISJJ010000474.1 GCA_903885595.1 uncultured Bacteroidales bacterium | reverse complement strand
TCATTATCTATCTTTAAAGATCAAGTAAATGTAGTAAAATCGTTCATTACAAATGCCCTGAAGAATAGAATTAGTCCACATTATAAATTGATGTATTTATTTTTGAATGGGTTGCTTAGGCAAAGCAGAATATTTTCTCATCTGACAATAAGCGAGAAAATATTGCTTTACAGGATGGCAAAAAAATTACCTTTTGATGCAATCTGTTTGGAAATAGGCAGTTTTTTAGGTTCCAGTTCCAGTTTTATAGCTAAGGGATTAAAAGGCCATGGAAAATTGATTTGTATTGATACCTGGGGAAATCAGAATATGAAATACGATGAAAAAGATACCGATGCGGAAGAAAGGGACACATACAGTGAATTTGTAACAAATACCAAACAGCAACGAAGCAAGATCATTGAGATCAGAAAATGGAGCTATGACGCAATTATGGATGTCAGACAGGTAACAGAAAAAATTGATTTTTTATTTATTGATGGTGATCATAATTATCAGGGTGTGAAAAATGATTGGGATTTTTACAGCCCAATTCTGAAAAATGGCGGTTTTGTTGTCTTTCACGATACCGGATGGGCTGAAGGAGTTAAAAGAGTAATTAACGAAAATGTTATTCCCATGGCGAAATTGATAAATCAATTACCGAATATGGAGGTTTATCAAGTAGTAAAAACTGACTGAATGTTGGCATCTGTTATTATACCCACTTTTAATAGGGTCGATTACCTTCAAACTTGCCTGAAGAGCATTGTTAAACAGAATATTCAGTGTGATCAATTTGAAATCATTGTCATTGACAATGGTTCAAAAGATAAAACACATGAGATAGTCAATCAATTTATATCAGGGTATCCCAGCCACACTATCCGATATTTTTATGATGATGTCCCCGGACTGCTTACCGGTCGCCACAGGGGTGCAAAAGAAGCTAAAAGAGAATTATTGATATTTGCAGATGATGATATTATTGCCGAAGAGGGATGGCTATCTGCGATTGTAGACACATTTCATCGATTCCCCGATGTGCATCTTGTAGGTGGGAAATGTTTACCTGAATATGAAACAGAGCCGCCATCTTGGTTAAATTATTTTTGGAAGGTACTATCTGACGGTGATAAAATGATGGGCGAGCTGAGCCTGTGTGATTTTGGTGAGTCGGAGAAAGAAATTCACCCTGCCAGTGTGTGGGGATTGAATTTTTCCATACGGAAAGAATCATTACTCCAACTGGGTGGATTCAACCCTGACTGTATCCCGTCACACCTGCAACATTTTCAGGGAGATGGAGAGACCGGTCTCTCGCTAAAAGCAATTGAAAAAGGGTTCAAAGCAGTTTACAATCCTAAAGCTTTGGTTTATCATAAAGTGCCTGCTGACCGAATGACGATATCCTATTTTGATAAACGATATTTCTATCAGGGTATTTGTAACTCCTATACTGAAATACGAAAATTCGGAGGTATCAAAAGAAAACACTCATTGGTTAAAGTTGAATTAAATTCTGTTGATACAATTCGGAAGATATATAGAAAAATTGTTAACAAACAGGATAAAACAGCATGTCTTGAAAGAAACTTTGAGAAAGAGATGCTTTGCTCAAGATTTAATGCAATGGAAAAAGCCGGATTTGAGTTTCATCAGGAAATGGCAAAACATAGTTCAAAAGTATTAAAATGGATTTTAAAGGAGAATTATTGGGATTATTCAATTCCTGGATATAAAATAAGCACTGATGAATGCTAATTTCACGATCTAAAATTAAATGATATGATTAGGAAAGCATTTAGGAGGCTATTCCCTACTATAAATATTGATGGTTTGAAGGCTGATTTACACAACACACAAATTCAGCAAAGACATTTATTTTCCTACTATCAAAACCTTAAAGCTACGCAAGGTCAATTACCGAATTTTGCTGATTCGGGGTTCCGTGTGTTTTCTCAATGTGATGAGGATGGGAAGATCATGTATATCTTTTCAATAATAGGGTTTCTTAATAAGAAATGTATTGATATGGCGTTTGCATCGCCCTATGGAGCAAATACAACAAACCTGATTATAAATTGGGGATTTTCTGCTTTACTTGTCGAAGGAAGTGATCTACGTAAAGCAGAATTGTTCTTCAGATCTCACAGTGACACCTGTGTATTCCCGCCCGCATGCGTAAAGTGTTGGATAACAGCAGAAAATGTTAATGAAATATGTATAAACAATGGATTTTCAGGAGAGATTGATTTTTTTTCTCTTGATATGGATGGGATTGATTATCATATCTGGGAAGCGTTAAGTGTTGTTCAACCAAGAGTCATAGTTGTTGAATATCAAGATATTTTAGGGCCAACTGAAGCGTTAACAGTTCCTTATAAATGCGATTTTAACAGATTCGACATACATCCGGACTTTTTCAGTGCATCGTTATCAGCGTTTGTAAAATTGGGGAAGATCAAAGATTATCGACTGATAGGAACGAATCGTTTAGGGTATAATGCATTTTTCCTGAAGAATGGAATAGGAGAAGACGTGTTCCCGGAAATATCAGTAGGCTCATGCTTCGATCACCCGAAAGTTAAAAAGGGTATGGAATCACGTTTTCCGCCAATAAAAGATTTACCGTGGGTGAAAGTTTAAGAAGGCCATGATAACAAGGCCAAAATATACAACGGATAAACTTCAGATCAAATTTTTTTAATTTCACAATACCAAATATTCTAATGATAAAGAGGATTCTATACAGCGATAAATTACTTGCAATAATCATAGCAAATAATTATACCGAGCCCGGTATCCATTTCTTCACTCCCAATGACTTTTCACAGCAGCTGGCCTTTATGAAACACCCAATTGGGAAGATCATTCAGCCCCATGTACACAATGCTGTGCAACGGGAAGTGCATTTTACCAAAGAAGTATTGTTCATACGAAAAGGGAAAATTCGGGTCGACTTTTATACGGAACATCAGGCTTACCTTGAAAGTTATATACTCGAAACAGGTGATGTGATATTGTTGTCAGAGGGCGGCCATGGCTTTGAAATGTTGGAAGAAACCGAAATGATCGAGGTGAAACAGGGACCTTATGCTGGCGAAATGGATAAAACAAGGTTCGAACCGGTGAAAAACGGATCGATTAAATACCCAGAAAATGAACGATAATTTTAATTTATACGGCAAGTATTACGATTTACTATACTGTAATAAAAATTATCTCGCAGAATCGAGTTACATCGATACATGTATTCGAAGCAATTTACCAAATGCACACACAATTCTTGAATTTGGTTCCGGTACAGGCGGTCATGGGCTGATCCTTCAAAATTCGGGCTACGACATCTATGGACTTGAACGGAGTGAACAAATGGTCAACGAAGCAAAACTGCGTGGTTATCCTTGCGAACAGGCCGACATCACTGAATTTTCGATCGACCGGAAATTTGATGTGGTTGTCTCTTTATTCCATGTCATCAGTTATGTCAATTCCAATTCATCCTTAGAAAAGGTCTTCAGGAATGCCTCTGGGTGCCTTAACTCCGGAGGACTCTTTATTTTCGATGTTTGGTACTCACCGGCAGTGTATTACCAAAAACCTGAAACCCGGATAAAACGGGTTGAAAATAACGAAATCGAGGTGGTCAGGATCGCCGAACCGGAATTTCGTACATCAGAAAATATTGTGAACGTAAATTATACCATCCTTGTTAAAGAAAAAGAAACCGGAAATTGGATTGAATTCCGTGAGAATCATCCCATGCGCCATTTTTCGATTCCCGAAATAGGATTATTGGCAACGACTAAAGGGTTTACAATTATAACCGTTGAAGAATTCCTTACTGGTAACCAGCCTTCAGAGCATACCTGGGGCGTGAATTTTATTTTAAAAAAAAATGAATAAACAATTTATCCCTGTAAATACGCCGTTTTTTTCGGGGAATGAAGAAAAATATTTACTTGAATGTATCCGAACCGGCTGGATTTCATCTGAGGGTCCATTTATAAAACAATTCGAGGAAAAATTTGCCAGCTATATCGGACGAAAGGAAGGAATTGCCGTAGCTAATGGATCAGGGGCGCTGGATATTGCCATTCAAGCTCTGAGAATTGGTTCGGGAGACGAAGTGATTATGCCAACCTTCACCATCATTTCACCAGCACAATCTGTGGTCAGGGCCGGGGCGATTCCAGTTTTGGTCGATAGTGATCCTGTAACCTGGAACATGGATGTTTTCCAGATTGAGTCAAAAATTACTTCAAAAACAAAGGCAATTCTTGTCGTACATATCTATGGATTACCGGTAGATATGGACCCAATTATTGAATTGTGTAACAGGTATAATCTTAAGTTGATTGAAGATGCTGCTGAAATGCATGGGCAAACATACAATGGGAAAAAATGTGGCAGTTTTGGTGATATCAGCACTTTTAGTTTCTATCCCAATAAACATATAACCACCGGCGAAGGTGGTATGGTAATGGTGGATGATCCCGACCTGGCTGAGCGTTGCCGCAAACTTCGAAACCTGGCATTTGAACCCAAAGGACGGCGGTTTATTCATCATGAATTAGGATGGAACTATCGAATGACTAACATGCAGGCAGCATTGGGATTAGCACAGTTGGAAAAAATTGAAGATCATGTGCTTTTAAAACGTAAAACAGGCAACCAATACAATCATGGATTTCAAGGATTAAAAGGGTATCAATTACCCCTTGATACTACTCATTATGCGGAAAATATTTATTGGGTTTACGGCTTAGTAGCTGAATCGGAATATCTGGCAGAGAAGACTGTGGAATATTTGAATACAAATGGAATTGGTACCCGTCCATTTTTCTGGTGCATGCACGAACAACCCGTTTTCAGAAATATGGGTTTATTTAAAAATGAATCTTATCCTGCGGCGGAAAGGCTTGCCAGGAATGGTTTTTATTTGCCAAGTGGTTTAGGCATGAGAATTGAAGATATAAATTTAGTAATTAAAACCATTAAAAAATTTGTAGATCTGGATTCAAAACTTAAAATCAAGCAATGAAATCTGGTGTGACAAAATTGAAACAATTAATATTCGATTCTGACCTTTACATGAAATTAAGAGATAAAAGTTCCTATATTTATTTTAAGAATCCTGAGTACATAAAGATTTTAAGTCGCACAGAATACTTAGTTTCTTTCTTCATGTTAATTGTTTTGTTTATTTATGTTCTATCTCGACTATGGGGGATTCCTATTATTTTTTGGGACGATGCCTACACTTTTTCTGCAAGATTTCGATTCGATGGTCTTTTAAATGCTTCTAAAGAAATGGCGATAGGTCAAGGGCGATTTTATGATTTGTTTATTTATACCTTGGCTCAAATACCTCATCTTTTTAATTCGCTGGAAGCATTAAATATATTCAGAATGGTTTCATTCTCACTGCCATTCATTGCTTTTTTTCTTTTTATAAATGCGATTTTTAATTTGAGAATTGCCATATTAATGGCTATTTTACTATTATCTTTAATATCTTTT
>CAISJJ010000473.1 GCA_903885595.1 uncultured Bacteroidales bacterium | reverse complement strand
TTCCGCTTCGCAGCGGACACCCTTGCTCTTGGCTAATGGTTGGTAACTACCGACCTCCATAAAGGACTTGCACCTTCAAGGTTATAAGTGTGCAAGGCACACAATAAAATGGGCAATGATTTGCTGATCATTGCCCATTAAAAGTAACAAAACATCAGGTATTATTCAAGTTCCTTAATTGACTTACGGATGATTTCAACCGCTTCATGAACCTGTTCTTCGGTAATTACCAAAGGCGGGGCAAAACGAATAATGTGATCATGGGTTGGCTTGGCCAGCAATCCGTTGTCACGCATTTGAAGGCAAACATCCCATGCAGTTTTATTATTAAAAGGTTTGATCACAATAGCATTCAACAATCCCTTGCCACGAACGAGTTCAATGTAAGGAGAGTTGATTTTGCGCAACTCATCACGGAAAATAGCGCCCAGTTTCTCTGCGTTTTCTGCCAGTTTTTCATCACGAACAACTTCAAGCGCCGCCATGGCAACTTTAGCCGCAACAGGATTGCCACCAAAAGTCGACCCGTGTTCACCCGGATGGATACACAACATGATATGATCATCGGCCAGTACGGCAGAAATGGGATAAACACCACCCGACAGCGCTTTGCCAAGGATCAGCACATCGGGCTTAAAACCTTCCCAATCGCAGGCTAACAAACGCCCGGTTCTCCCAATCCCAGTCTGTACTTCATCAGCAATAAACAATACATTCTTTGCCTTGCACATGTCAAAGGCCTTTTTGAGGTAACCTTCATCCGGTACGAAAACACCTGCTTCTCCCTGGATGGGTTCGACCAGAAAGCCTGCCACATTCGGATCTTTCAGCGCTTCTTCAAGGGCGCTGAGATCGTTGTAAGGAATCGAAATGAAACCGGGCGTAAATGGTCCGAAATCCTTGCGGGCATCCGGATCATTCGACATGGAAACAACCGTAATTGTCCGGCCATGGAAATTATTCTGGCAGCAAATGATTTTTGCCTGGTCTTCAGGAATCCCCTTCACTTTATAGCCCCATTTACGGGTCAGCTTCAAGGCTGTTTCATCGCCTTCAGCCCCCGAATTCATCGGCAAAACACGCTGATAGCCAAAGTACTCTGTAACAAATTTTTCATATACTCCTAATACATCGTTGTAAAAGGCACGGGATGTAAGTTCCAGCGTCTGAGCCTGTTCAATCAGTGCCCCGACAATTTTAGGGTGACAATGCCCCTGGTTCACAGCCGAATAGGCTGATAAAAAATCATAATAACGCTTACCCTCCACGTCCCACATAAAGACGCCTTTACCTTTGGCAAGCACCACTGGTAATGGATGGTAATTATGAGCCCCGTATTTATCTTCGAGGTCGATCGCGTTCTGCGAGGTTTTTACTTCAGTCATATGAGAATATTTTAGAGAATTTTATTATAAGAGCCTTGTCTGAGAAAACTATAAGCACCTCACCCTAACCCTCTCCTCAAGGAGAGGGAATACTCCCCTTCTCCTTGAGGAGAAGGGGCCGGGGGTTGAGGTTTATTTTTTAATTACAAACGAACCGGTATTTACAAGTTCCTTTCCTGAAATCAGCCGGAAGTGATATACTCCGTTTGCCAGGCTGTAAACAGGTATTTGATTACTAACTTGTGATAAGCCGAATGTGCCAACAAGTGTGCCGGCTGCATTGTACACTGCAAACGATGCATCCTTTACCTCTTTACTCAACGAAATATTTAAAATGTCGGAGGCCGGATTTGGATATACATTCACCCCGACTTCAGGCATCAGCGCCTGCTGAATCCCCATTGGATATTCCAGTGAGAGGGCATCTACATACAGGGTATTACCTTCCTGGCCCTGGCTGGCAACAAAATTGATCACATCGAAACCGGCGCTGGCCACAATCAGCATGGTCATGGAGTCGGCCGAACCTGTCCCTGGATAATTTATAGGAATGTCGAATTCTGTATAATGCGTTACCGGAGTGTTCCTTACCATTTTACCAAAGCCGATTGTATCACGCTTTTTCGTGGTAGTGTTCCATTTTGACAATAAAATGACCGCGGCACAGGAGTCACCATTAACCGGTTCAAATTTGTAAAACCCCTTGAAGTGCAATGGTCTGCAACCAGCACAAGGTTTGCCTAACAAAGCTTTGACACCAACCATATCCATTATGGCAGTTCCAATCATACCGGGAATAAATATTGAGATGCCGGTTCCAAAAGGAAAGTTTTTCGAAATAGCTTTGGCCGCATAGGTTCCCGAATATGCATCGGTAGTTTTAAACACAGTAACCGGGCCAGGACCTCCGGCTGTTGGAGGTACAGCTGCCAGTGAATTGAGGGTCGACATCCAGTTATCAGCAGCCCCTGTACCCAATTCATCATAATTAAGCGTGGCACTCACCACCACATTGTGCCAGTTCTCAAAATCCCCGTTGGGAACATTTGACTGAGCATAAACAGAATTCATTGCCAGGGCGAGCAATACAAGTGTAATCATTTGTTTCATAGAAATAAAGTTTAAGTGTTAAGAAGCATGAGTTAATGGTTTAATATGTGTATTCGTTTTGCATTTTGCGTTTCTTGTCCCGCGTCCCGCGTCCCGTGTCCCGCATTTCTTGTCCCGCGTCCCGCGTCCCGTGTCCCGCGTCCCGCGTTTCTTTTCCCGCATTTCTTTTCCCGCGTTTCCCGTCACTGTCAAATCCGGTAAATCACCTGAAGCTGCGTCATACGGGGCGGCTCCACTGTGAGAGGCCGTAATGAAAACTCGGTATTCAGCAGGTTGTTCACAATAACACTGAATTTAAAGCTTTTCAAGGCATAACTAACACGATAATCAACAATGAAGGTTCCCGTGTTATGTTCTTCCCTGTATTTTTTAATGCCGGTCTTCACGCCAAACATCTGGCCATCAAGAATTTCATAAAAAAACTTGTCAATGTTCTTCATAAACCCATAATAACGCCCGCCAAACCCGGTGGAGAAACGCTTCCAGGTAATCTGCACATCGGCTTTTAACAGGCTCTGAACACGGTATTTCAGGATATGGCCCGCAGTGTCAGAAGAAGTAGTGAGGTAAGTCAGTGAGTTTTTCTCATTGACCGGATTAACATAAAAAACATAATTGGGATCCAGCGCTTCGGGAACTGAGTAGGTATATCCAACCATAACCGACAGGTTAAGGTTTTTGGCAAGGTCACCCTCCCCGGCAAGAGAGGCATCAATGCCATATATACGTGCCGGACCGGTATTGAAAAACTTGAATCCAACATCCTTGCTGGGATTTGGATTCATCCCCCAATAACCAAAATTGAATTCTACATAATTGTCATAGTTTTCGTAAAACCCGGCAATATCAAACATTCCGGCAAATTTGCCGATTTTGAACAACTGTTTAAATCCAAGTTCATAAGAAATACTTGATTCGGAAGAAAGGGAAGGATTCGGATAAAAACCGAAATTACCGGAAGTGGTGGTAATGTAACGCTCACCAATACTGGGCACGCGGTAACCTTGCCCGACCGATAATCTGAAATAACTTGATTTTCCTGCTAATAAATTAGCGCCGGCCCTGAAAATAGGTTTTGATTCATAAAGGTCGGCAAGGTGATAGTATTCATAACGCCCGCCTAAGAGAACAGAAAGCCGTTTGAAAAACTTCGCCTCCAACTGGGCATAAACGGCAAAATTTTCGGCGGTATAGGTGCCATTCTCTCCAAGTGTGGTTGTCCCGTCAGAAGCCAGTTTGCCGGAAAACACCTTTCCAAAAGCGTACGAATAAATATTGGTTACCCCGGTAACTAACATCAGCTGACCCGCTTTTTTTAGGTCAAATTTATGTGTATACTGGTATTCGTTGTAAACAGTCACGCTGAGCGAGCTTTGGTTGTAAAGCCCATCAGAATTCAGGTAATACACCCGGTTTTTAAGCGAGTGAACATCTCCGTTTTTTGCATAATACTTGAGAAACGGGTCAACGTAAAAGGTGAACATCTTGAATTTTGATAACGATCCGGGGAAAGACCTGTAAATGTTGGTATCGGCATCATACCAGAAATAGGTTTCGGCATTCTCCTGGTACATGAAGTTCCCATTCAGTCCATAGGAAAGACCTTCAACCTTTTTTGAGCGGACCCTGGAATTGAAATAGAATTTAACCCGGTTGTTAAATTGTCCATTGTTGTATATGGTATCTGACACTTTTCCCTCCGGCGTGCCGCCAATGTATCCCTGGTCTTTATAGTAACTCACACCTCCGGCGAGGTCCTTATTGTCAAACTTCTGGGAATGCATAACCGAAATCCCATATACCAGTGGATTAATCCCTGTCCAGGGTGTTGTATACTTGCGCTCAGGTTTACTGTATGCGCCAAGAAAGGTTATAATCTTTGTAACGGGTTCATCTTTGGGCCATGCTGATCTGACGTTTACGGCGCCATTAATGGCCGACGAACCGAAAACAACTGAGGAGGCTCCCTTGACAAGTTCAATCTGATCTATGTCATCGATGGGGAGCAGATTCCAATCCGGTCGGCCTGCATCACCACGAAGAAGGGGTATTTCATCAACCATTACCATCACCCTGGAGCCAAGTCCCGAACTGAATCCACTGCCCGCCCTGATCTGCGGCTCATTATTTACAATGGTAATCCCTGGCATCTTGTCAACCAGTTTATCAGCGCTCGGCAAGTTTCCTATTTCAATCGTTTTGGCCTTCAGCACCTCAATGGAAGAGATTGATTCCTGGATTTTCTGGGCATATTTGGAAGCGGAGACGACAACCGTATTCAGTTCCTGTGATATATTTACGAGATTAATGTCAAGATTGATGGTTTTTTTTCCGTCTAGATGCAGGTGCTTTTCCATCTTCTCATAGCCTACCGAGGAGATGATCAGATCGTACTGGCCTGGAGGTAATTCAAGGCGGTAGGACCCATTGCTGTCGGAGAATGTTCCGGTTGTCTGACCCTTTACGCCAATGTTTACGAATGGCAAAGGATCAGACGTCTTCTCATCCGTAACCTTCCCCCTGATAACCGACACCTGGGCTTGGGATACTATGGAAAGCAGCAATAAGAAAACGGAGAATATTGCTATGGATATGGGTTTATTCATTTAGATCAATTTAACTTGCAAAGTTAATAAAAGAAATGGAATATTATATTACTGATCAACCTAAGAAACGGCTCCAGGTCTGATAACCAGTGATTTATAAATATGCGACGGGGATGGAATCAATGATCCTAGTCCCAGATCAGGCCATTTTTCATCAACTGATCTGATGGTTTGTTCATCCATTGCGATTACATTGGGCCAATCGCGGCTAAAATCATCCAATTCCCTTGTTTTCCTGGTACCATCGATGAATAAGGTGGGAATATTTATTCCGGGTTCCCGCTCGATATGAAAACAATCACGCATGGGGTCAATATTATTGGCAACAAACCAGACGACTTGCGACAGCGAAGCAAGATCAAGGCGGTCGTCGACGAACAGGATGAACTTCACATTTTCAACAAGGGCTTTATCCAGAAGGCCTGTGGCAATTTCGCGGACATGCCGTATCCTTGACTTCTTTATGGCGATGATTAACAGGGAAATTCCCTGATGTATCAGATCTGATCTTATGCCGGTTATCTCAGAAAAAAACTCCTGAATGGAGGCAACCTGGACCATAGCCGGAGCAGGTACCCCTCCCCCCTCCCCTCCAAGGGGAGGGGCCGGGGGTGAGGTCATTTCTTGCGGGAACTTTCGGGTAGCGTCAACCCCAATCTTGCTGCCATAAGCATATTTGTTGCTCGAATGATCAAGAATGTCAACGGGGCCACGGAAGAAATGGATATCGTTGACCGGATCGACCCGTTCGGAAATAATCCGGGCAAGGGTGGTGTATTCTGTCAGGTTAATTTCTGAATCGGTCACCACCATAATTTTGTTAAACATCATCTGGCCTGCTCCCCATAATGAGCTCATAATTTTAAGCGCCTGACCCGGGTAGTGTTTCTGTATACTGACCAGCGTAATGTTATGAAATACACCCTCGACCGGCATGTGCATATTGGTAACCTCAGGAGCTACTGTCATTTTGATGGGCATAATAAAAATCCGCTCGGTGGCCTTGCCAATCCAGCCATCTTCCTGGGGAGGAATACCAACGATCGTTGCCGGATAAACTGCATTTCTCCGGTGTGTTACACACGTTACATGGAACCGGGGGAAATAATCGGCCAATGAATAAAACCCGGTATGATCGCCAAATGGGCCTTCCAGTATCAACTCTTCCGACGGATCAATATACCCTTCTATGACAAAGTCAACATCCGCCGGAACCTCCAGGTCGTTGGTCCTGCATTTGACCAGCTCAACCTTTTTCCTACGAAGAAAACCGGCCAGGAGATACTCATCAAGGTCTTCGGGAAGAGGCGCAGTCGCAGCATAAGTGTAAACAGGATCCCCTCCCAGAGTCACGCTCACAGGCATACGTTTACCCATTTCCTTATATTGCTGGTAATGCCGTGCCGATCCTTTGTGCAGATGCCAGTGCATCCCGGTCATATCCGGTGAAAAAACCTGCATGCGGTACATCCCCAGATTTCTTATCCCTGTATTGGGGTCAGCAGTGTGCACCCCTGGTAAAGTGATAAAGGGTCCTCCGTCGAATGGCCAGCAGGTTAGTATCGGAAGCTTGCCAAGGTCGGGCTTGTCCATGATGATCTCCTGGCAGGCACCTCGCCCGCCAACCGATTTCGGCATCCATGAGGCAAGCTCCTGCAATGCCGGAAGCACTTTTAGCTTATCAAGAAAACTTTTCTTGGGTCCGAGAAATTCTTTCAGCAGGTTCGTAATGGCCTGTTCAATATCTTCAAGCTGGTTCACCCCCAGCGCCATGCAGATGCGCCGGCCGGATGCAAAGGCGTTGATCAGCAATGGAAAGGCGGTTCCGGTATTTTCAAACAGAAGGGCCTTGCCCCCGTTCTTCACCATCCGGTCGGCTACCTCGGTAATCTCCAGATTGGGGGACACGAACTCCCTGATGCGAGCAAGTTCACCAGCCGATTCGAGCGCAGAAATGAAATGCGAGAGAGATTTGTACAATTTACGATTTACGGTTTACGATTTACGATTGACAAAACAGGCAGGATTCACAATGAAATCAGCACATTAACTCATTAGCTGAATTTTTTACTGCCAAACTTCGAAGGCGCTTTTTTATCGTTGTACTTTGATGGGCATTTCAACAACAGGCTCTTTGCAAAAAACTGATCGCCCTTCATTGATCCGATGATGACTACCTTTTCCGATTTTTCGAAATCCTGGGGCTTGGCATTATTGTAGATTACCATTTTCTCGATACCCTTTTCATCAACCATGTAAAAAGAGAACTGGTTTGCATTTTTTTGTGCATCGTACTCAATAGGCTTCTCCTTGTTCAGTTTGCCAATGATATGCAATTCCTTTCCCGGTTTTGCCGAAGCCTCCCCGAAATCGGAATAGGTGCTTGAGTCGGTCATCGTGGTGATAACCACGGCTACGGCTACCACAAGAATCAGTATAATAATGATATGTATTGTTTTCATTTTTCCTTTTTAGTTGATTTCCCTTCCGTTTCTTTCTCCAGTTTCCGCACTTTCCTGTCGATCATGAATAAATACACGAACACCCCGATCAGGATGACCGACAGTACTGTAACAACAACAAATATTCTTCCGTATGATTCCATATTTATTAACTTAAAATTCAAAACTCAAAAATCAAAACCACAAAAAAACTTAAAAATCAAAGATCAAAAATCAAAACCACAGATCAAAAATCAAAACCAGTGCTAATAATTCTTATCACAGCAATCCATGCACCTGTTGCTATAATTCCCTAATTCCCATATTCTCAAATTCCCAAATCCTCAAATTTTCAAATTTTCAAATGTTCAAATTTCATTGTTCAAGATCCGATTTTCAATCCTTTTTATCCGCACCCGGATTTTCATGATCCAAAAGCCAAGAAGGATCCAGCCAAGCATAGCGGGATAAAAGACTATGCGCATGGAGGGGTCGAGGTTCATGGGCAATACGGGTGGGGAGTCTTTACCCGGATGAATGCTTTCTCCTGCCAGCCGGGGTAAAACCATTACAAAAACGATCCACAGGAAGAAGGCAAAAATATTATAGACCGCCCCGACTTTGGCCCGCTTGTGCACATCATCAATAGAACCGCGCAAGATCATGTAAGCAAGATAAATAAACATTCCCACAGCTGCGCCATTCAGTTTCGGATCTTTTACCCATGGAGTCCCCCAGGTAAAATTAGCCCAGATCATCCCGGTGAAAATGCCAAGGAATCCGAACATCAGTCCTACATTCACCGCCTCAACGGCAACGATGTCTTCGTTTTCATCAAATTTGCGCAAATACCTGATACTGTATATAAACCCTGTAATCAGCATGGCCATCATACCAAACCACATCCCAACGTGATAAAACAGGTTCCGCATGGTCTCCTGGATCATCGTATCAGGGACATCCACAATGAAACCTGCTATAATTGCGTACAACAATAAAACTCCGGATAAATATTTCCACCAATCTCTTTTGAACATTTGCTGAATTATTGATTGACTGATTGATTGATTGATTGATTGATTGACTGATTGACTGATTGATTATGGAATTTCATAAAGGACCATAGCTGTGTCGCCGTTACGCATTATCAAATTTTAATATTGGTCATTGGTCATTCGTAATTTGTAATTTGTAATTCGTAATTCATTTAGTCCTTCCAAAGGTACGGAAATAACAAGTAGGCCAGGGTAATCACCGCTACGATGATGGTAATCAGAATAACCAAAAGTCCAGACAAGCCTGACCAATCCATGCTGCTCATGGCAGTCCTCGAAACTTTCATCAAGGTAGCCAGAAGGGGAAGTACAATTGGGAAACTAAGAATGGCCATCAACGAAAAATTATGGCTGGCACGTGAGGCAATAGCTGCTACCATGGTAAGCACCGAGGACAATCCAAGGCTTCCCAGTATTAATGTCAACAGGAAAAGCGGCACATTAACGACTTGATTTCCCATCAGCAGCAGAAAAAAAATAAAAGCAAGCACCGACAGGATGGCCATCAGGAAAAGGTTATAGAGAATTTTCGAGAGGATAACCGCCTGCGGACTGGCAATAGTATAATAGTAAAGGTGCCTTGCGGGGCTTTCCTGCACAAAGCTTTTTGAAATCCCGTTTACTGCTACAAAAAGCAGGATAATCCAGAACAATGAGTTCCAGGTTTCGGCCGTGATTGCATTTTCAAAAGCCAGATAGGTGACAAAAATAGTCGAAACAAGGTACAGAAGGATCCCGTTAAGCACATATTTCTGCTTTAACTCAAGCTTTATCTCCTTTCCTACTAGATATTTTATTTCCAGGTATTGCATTATTTTTTCTGAAAATTTCTGCAAAGATAAAAAAACCCCGCGGTTTACCGTGGGGTTAATCCATGTAATGTAAATGCTTCCGTTACAATCGCCTCATATTCAGATCGATTTAATCAACGATCATTTTATGGGTATAGGCTTCACCGTCAATCTTTACGGTGTAGAAATAGACACCGGAAGAAAGCTGACTGCCATCAAGTGCGTATTTCTGCAAACCGGCATTCACCATGCCTTTATCCAGGCTCATGATTTTCTGACCCATGACATTCGAAACTTCAACAATTACACTTGCCTGACTGACAAGATTCACATTGAACCATGTCGTTCCTTTAACAGGATTTGGAAAATTCTGACTCACCGGATTAACGCGGGCAGCAGGATTTTTTTCCAGGCCAGTCGGCCAGAAAGCTGATCCGGGAATTTCACGGTATTCGATGGTGCACTCATGTACTGGAATCGAAGTATCTACAATATTGGATCCCGGTTCTGAGGCTGTCTGATAAATAAAAGACAGTTTATTATTCCTGACATATTTCGCCATGGAAGGATAAACGTATTCATAAAACAGGTAAAACACTCCCGAGTTAAAATCGATCATTTCCGAAAATTCTGCTTTATCGTGGAACTTGGCCCCTGCCCCAGATATGACGGTAGTTAAACGGATCGGGTGAGGGATTGCCGGGTGTTACGGCCGCCCATATGAAATACAGATTATTCCACTCATCAATGGATATTTGTGGAAAACTAGAAAGACCTACCCTGTAGCTGGGAGCCCCTACAATTGTATCGCCCGGGTTTGGCCCATCTGAAACATATCCGAGCAATTGTCCGTTGGCTTCGAGGACATCAAGATCAAGACTATCCTGTATCATTGGCATGGTAGTATTCCAGTAAACCAACCCATTCTGATTTATTGTAATATACCTTGTTCCAGCGGTCATTGACCCCCCTCCAATTCCGAAGGCTAAATGTATAACGCCATTATGGTCCATTTCAACTGCAACAGCCCCATCGGAATTTCTGAAGGGCGCCACATACGTGACAGATGCTGGCAGTTTTTTATTGGCATTCGACAACACGGTGGTCTTTGTCCATGTCTCTCCGTTATCAATTGATTTCATGATAAAGGTGTCGATCCAGGGACCCGAAACAGCAAAATAGATGGTATCCCCAAAAGGAGTGCCCCATGCATATTCATCTCCATTAAAGCCACCGTAAATTGTAGAATCCATTCCTGGCAGGATAATGTTTCGTTTATCCCAGGTAGTGCCCCCATCAAGTGAACGATAATATAACAGGGCATATGAATCATCCAATCCCATGTATCCCGAATAGGTTGTGGCAATTACATGAACATAATTGTTAGTGGGCCCATTGGTAATCATGCGGGGCCACGAAATATCAACTGCACCGGTAGGCCCGGCCAGGATAGATTGAGTCCACGCACCGGTAGCCCTGGTAGGGCGTTTACAAACAATCAGGCCAAGGATGTCATCATGGGTGACGACCATTTCACCGTTGGTGCCCCAAGGCGAGTAGGAAGGCCAGCCTGCCCGGCGGGTTTCAATGCGGGTGGTGGGAGGATCTCCCCATGAAGTGCCATCATTATAATTATACCCTGTGCCTCTCTGAGAACCAACGTCAGTCCCTCTGATCCAAGTTCCAGCCATGGTTCCGTCAGGATACACATACATTCTGTTTTGGATCGCCCCGTTGGTTTGCATATCATAAATAGTTGATCCGAGGATATCCTCCTGAACAGCTTTGGAATTTGTAATCGGGTTCACGGACTGAACAGGCAGAATTTGATTTTTAATTGCCTGGGCCGGCATCGACTTCAACGGCGCCTTTGCGAATTTTGTTTGTGCCATGGCCATTGCCGAGATGCAGATGACCAAAAGGAAAAGGGTAAATTTTTTCATAATCCGGTTATTAGTTGTTTTTTCAAAACAAATATACAAATTATAATGATGATGTGAAGTTAACCTGCCTGAATTTTATCAATATTCGACGAAGCAGCATCAGACAAGGTCAAAACGACATAAAAAACCGTTCTTCCTTACCTGATAAGAACAAAATGATATTAATTCAAAAATTAGAATAGGCACTAAGAGCGAATATTTGACTTTACGCTCACCAACATTAACGAATAAAAAGGCTGCCTCATGATTTTTGAGACAGCCTCCTTATATGTGTTCGGAAGAGTTTGATTATTCGACGATCATCTTACGGGTAAAAGATTCACCGTTGATTTTTACGGTGTAAAAATACACACCTGCAGTAAGCTGACTTCCATCAATACTGTAAGTTTGTAAACCAGCATTGACAAGACCCTTATCCATGCTCATGATTTTCTGCCCCATCATATTGGTAACATCAACAATCACGTTTGCAACTTTTTCAAGATTTACATTGAAACAGGTTGCGCCTTTTACCGGGTTGGGATAGTTCTGGCTAACGGCAATTTCAGAAGTAACCGTCTTGTCAGCAATTCCAACCGGTATAAAGTCTGCGGTTGGAATCTCGCGGTACTCGATGTTTACATCATGCACCGGGATAGTGGCATCCTTGATATTTGACCCCGGCTGTGACGATGTTTGGGTGATCAACTGGAGTTTGTTGTTCTTTAATTTCTTTGCTACAGCAGGGTAGGCAAACTCCATGAACATATAGAATAGACCGGTGTTAAAATCAATCATTTCGGTCCATTCAGCATTGTCATGGAACCAGGCACGGCCCCAGATGTGACAATAGTTATATGGATCGGGTGAGGGATTGCCAACCGTGAGACCCTGCCACAGGAAATAGATGTTGTTGTATTCATCAATCGTTATCTGAGGGAAGGAAGATACCGAAACACCATACGTCGGAAAATCAATGATGGTATCTCCTGAAGAATTCTCTACCACATAACCAAGTAAAAGGTTGTGCGCATAGCAGGAATCAAAATCTGCCACGATGAGTGTGTCAAGGGCAGGCTGTGTTGAATTCCAGTAAATGAGGCCATCGGTCCCGGGATAATAATTGTTACCGGTATTTGCCCAGGTCATGCGGCCGAAAGCTACATGGAACACTCCATTTTTATCCATGGCTCCTGCGATACAGCCATCACCACCAATATAGTCAGGTGTAGCTGTTCCAGCAGGGATGTGAGTGTAACCATTTGGCATGATGATCGTTTTGGTCCAGGTATTCCCGTTATCGTATGAATACATCAGAAAGGCGTCTATTGAGCCTCCGCAGGCGACAAAGGCGAGGGTATCACCATGCGGTTCGACCCAGGCATAATCATCACCGCCAAACGCTTTATAATTCGTACCATCAAGTTGTGGTAAAACAATACCCATCTTATCCCATGTCGACCCGCCATTGAGTGACCGGTAATATAATAGCGGGGCGGTTTGTCCACCCAGGTTTCCCTGGCCGACGGTTATGATATGAATGTTCTGGAAATTGCTGCCGTTGGTTATAGCCCTTGGCCATACCAGTGAGGTTATTCCACTTGGCGATGTCATTGGCAGTGTTTGTGTCCAATTACCGGTACCTTTAACCGGACGGGTATTTAAAACAAGGGATGTAGTAGAATTATGTGACACATTACATTCACCGGTTCCCATCCAGGGATTAATGTTTGGCCAACCTGTTCTGGTTGTCTCCAGGCGTGCCTCAGGAGCAGGGTCCCAGGCGCTGCCATTATTGTAATTGTACCCGCTTCCGCGATCCGGATATGTTGTTTCCTCCAATCCCATCGTCCATGTGCCGGCGAGTGTTCCATCGGGCCACAGATAAAGGCGGCTCATCATACTGGCATTGGATTGCATATCGTACTTTGACGCACCAATGATGTCGTCAAGAGCTGCTTTACTGTTAACCAACACATTGCCTGGTTGGCTGAACGTGTTTGGGATATCGCTGATCTTATTCGTGGTGGCGATCTTACGCTGCAAGGACTTGCAGATTTTTGCAGGCTTCTGTTGTGCCATTACACTAAACCCGAACACAAGCATAATTGTAAAAAGTAAGGTTCTTTTCATAGTCGTTGGTTTTTGATTTATGGAAATGTAAATATAATAAATTGATTGATAAAGTAATCCCGCAACCAAATTTTTTTATGAATAGAAAAAAAACACTGTTCCGGAACACTGGCCCAGATGAACTACATTGAAAGCTGTTATTCAACAATCATCTTACGGGTAAAACGCTCTTTTTCAATCTTTACTGTGTAGAAATAGATACCCGGCTTCAACTGGCTTCCGTCAATGGTAACCTGATGCATACCGGCAGTCATAAAACCCTTTTCGGTTTGAATGATCTTCTGACCAACCATATTTGAAACTTCAATGGTCACATTCGCACCCGTGCAAAGTCTGATAGTAAAAAAGGTGGTTCCTTTAACGGGATTGGGATAATTTTGACTGACAAAATTTCTGACTTCTGCAGGGTTGGTCTCCATTCCAGTCGGCCAGAAGGAATTTCCGGGTATTTCACGATACTGGATGATGTTATCATGGTATGGGATTGCTCCTGTTGTACCTGATGTTCCAACAGCCGTACCTGGTTGATCTGCAGTTTGATAAACGACCCGCAATTTATCCCCTGTTATTCGTTTTGCCATCGATGCGAAAACAAATTCATATCCGTAATAGAATATGTCAGCATTGAGATCAATCGGCTCAGATGACCATGTAGATTTATCATGGAATTTGGCCCGGCCAAAGATATGCCGGTAGTTAATACCTTCAGGACTGGGATTTTCCCAGGTTACCCCTGAATAGATAACATACAGGTTGTTGGCTGCATCAACTGACATTTGAGGAAAGCTGGTCAGGGCAACCCGGTAACCGGTAACAACATTCAGCGTATCACCCGGATTTGGTCCGTCGGAATAGTAACCCAGTAACTGGCCATGTGCATCAAGGGTATCAAGATCAAGGCTGTCCTGCAGCATGGGCATTGTGGTATTCCAGTATATCAGACCATTGTAATTGATGGTGATGTAATTTGCTCCTCCATCTACGAATCCACCACCAATACCAGAGGCGAAGTGAATCACCCCGTTCTGGTCCATTTCACAGGCAACGGCGCCGTCGGTCGATTTCCAGGGAGGCAGATAGGTGGTTCCATCGGGAATTTTTTTATTCACATTGGTCAGGATGGGTATCTTGGTCCAGGTTTCCCCGTTATCTGTCGATTTCATGATAAAGGTATCAGAATAGGCGCCGCCCACGGCAAAATAGATGGTGTCGCCCTTTGGGTCGCCCCAGGCATAGGTATCAGCCGAAAACCCGGTGTAATTTGATGAGTCAAGCCCGGGAATCTGAATACCAAGTTTATCCCAGGTTGCCCCTCCATCCAATGACCGGTAGTAAAGAAATGCAGGATCCATTCCCAGGTAAGGAGATCCACCATTTCCTGTTGGCCCCGAACAGGTAATAATGTGAACAAAGTTATGATTTGGGCCATTGGTGATCATCCTGGGCCAGAAGATACCGGCACATCCTGCCGGTTTCGGAATTAACGCCTGCGTCCAGTTTCCGGTTCCTTTTAACGGCCGTGTGTTTTTCACAATCGGTAAGATAGCGCTTTGGTGAGAAACGATGATTTCGCCGCCGCTATTCCATGCATCAACCGATGGCCATCCGGTTCTAACGGTTTCAATCCTTGATGTTGGTTCAGGGCCCCATGTTGTGCCATCGAAATAATTATACCCGGTTCCCCTCTCAGAAAACGCGGTCTCAGTCATCCCTCTTGTCCAGGTTCCCGCTATCGTACCATCAGGGAAGACAACGATCCGGTTTTGAATGGCATAATTGGTTTGCAGATCGTACCTTGTTGATCCAAGGTCATCTTCGAGAACTGCCTTGGAATTGGCAGATGCATTAACTGCCTGCAATGGATTCACCACCGGCATATCAATGGCAACAGCAGGAACAGCCTTTACTAGCCTGGAACCGCTTACATGGGCAAGTTGTGCTATTGATGCAAACCCGATGGACAGCATAAAAATAAAAAGCAGATATTTTTTCATGGTTTAGGTTTTTTGAATCTAACAAAGTTACTTCGTAAATTTTCTGTTTTACAAATTTTTGAAAAAATAATCTATCAGCAAATTTATGTATATTTATCACTTCCCTTTTATATCGCTCTACACTTTATCAATTGCAGAAATTATGAAACCTAAAATTGTTTTTTTCGCTTTTTTAATGCTGGTTTTGCAGGCTGGAGTATTCGCCATGGCCGCATCTCCAACTTCACCAACTTTAACCATCAGCACCCTTGACGGTGCAACACCCGGACCAGTTGTTATACCTGTTCATGCCGCTGATGTTGTCAATATGGGCTCCTTTCAGTTCACCATTGAGTATGATGTTACAAAATTAACCTTTACCGGCACTTCCGGCTGGTATACCGGCATTACCTCGGTTACCATCGGAGAATCCACCCCTGGCCATGTCTCTTTTGTGTGGGCCGGTGATATTGGCGGAATCAACATCCCTGACGGAACTTTTTTCAACATCAATTTCAACTACCTCACCGGCAGCTCCGACGTAACCTGGAGCGACAACCCTACCCCCCGTGAATTCGGCGACTGGAATGGTAATATTTTTGTGCCAATATACATTAACGGAGCTATCAATGGAGGTGGAACGCCGCCTGCTTTAAATGTTTCTCCCTCAAACCAAAATGTTCCTTTCTCCCAGGGAACTACTTCATTTTCTGTTTCCAATACAGGGGGAGGAACAATGAACTATAATTCCCAGGTCACATCCGGTTCCGACTGGCTGACCATCACCGGCGGCGGTTCGGGCGGGAATGAAGGGACTATCAGCTTATCATATACTCAAAATCCGGTTTCAAGCCAACGGATTGGGACCATTACCGTAACAGCCCCGGGTGCAACAGGCAGTCCGGTTCAGGTTACAGTGACCCAGGCAGCAGCTCCACCGGCCCAACCGGTCTTGAACATCAACACCATCGATGTTTCAGCTCCAGGGCCGGTCCTGGTGCCGGTATATGCCATTGACATCGTGAATATGGGTTCATTTCAGTTCTCAATTGAATATAATCCGGCCGTGATGATTTATACCGGTACTTCGAACTGGTATCCCGGTATTACTTCTGTTACAATTGGCGAACCGACTCCCGGGCATTTAACTTTCATCTGGGCCGGCGATGCGGGGGGAATCGACATCCCTGACGGGACCTTTTTCAACCTCAATTTCAACTACATCTCCGACAGTTCGGCAGTTGTCTGGAGCGACAATCCCACCCCCCGTGAATTTGCTGATTTCAATGGCAATATTTTTGTCCCGGTATACCTTGATGGAGCTGTGAACGGCAATGTCGTGGTCTCCGTGTTATCAGTTACACCATCAAATCAGGATGTTTCTTTCTCAGCAGGAACTACTTCGTTTGCAGTTTCCAACACGGGAGGCGGCACCTTGAGTTATGCTGCTGAGGTCACTGCAGGTTCAGGCTGGATAACCATCACCGGTGGCGGATCAGGAGGGAATGAGGGGACGATCCTTGTGTCATATGAACAAAATCCGGAGCCGGCCCAGCGGGTTGGAGTAATTATAGTAACTGCTCCCGGAGCGACCGGCAGCCCGGTTCAGGTTACGGTAACCCAGGCTCCGCCACCTCCTTCCCAGCCTGTTTTAACGATCAGCACCATCGCTGTTTCAGCGCCAGGTCCTGTTGAAGTGCCCGTTCATGCCACGGATATTGTCAATATGGGTTCCTTCCAGTTCACAGTTGAATATGATGCAGCCAGGTTAACATTCGCCGGTACTTCCGGATGGTACGCAGGAATTACATCGGTAACCAGTGGCGAACCTACTCCTGGCCATTTAACCTTCGTCTGGGCTGGAGATACAGGTGGCATCAACATCACAGACGGAGCTTTTTTCAATCTCACCTTTAATTACATATCCGACAGTTCTTCAGTAATTTGGAGCGACAATCCAACCCCCCGTGAATTTGCCACATGGGACGGCGATATTTTCATCCCTGATTATGTCAACGGGGCTGTAAATGGTGACGGAACCCAGCCTGTTCTGTCAGTTTCACCTTCAAACCAGGACGTTCCGGCCACTGCAGGTGCCACCTCATTTGTGGTTTCCAACACGGGAACCGGCACGATGAGTTATACAGCTGAGGTTACCAGCGGTTCCGGCTGGCTGACCATAACCGGCGGAGGTTCGGGCGGGAATGAGGGGACGATCAATGTTTCATTTACACAAAACCCGGAGTCAACGCAAAGGATCGGCAGCATTACCATAACCGCCCCCGGGGCAACCGGCAGCCCGGCGCAGGTTACCGTAACCCAGGCGGGTGATATTCACCCCACGACCGATGATCTTTTCTTATCTAACAATATTAAAGTTTTCCCTAATCCGGCAAACTGCATTCTGAAAATATCTTCTGATATCTCATTGATTAGAAACAGCAAAATTGAAATTTCCAACATCCTGGGCGAAACCGTTTATCACACAGAAAATTGCAATTCTGACCCGTTGCAGATCGATGTTTCAGGATGGAGGCAGGGACTATATGGGGTAAATATTCAAACTGAGAAAGGTATGATTACAAAGAGATTTGTTATAATAAGATAAAGGTTTAGGCTATTTCCACGCCATTTATGATAGCCTTTGTAATGCAATCGTACCTTATTTTCCTAGAGTTCCAGACTCAGTTTAAGGTGTCCGCCAAGTCCTTCGCTAATTATTCTCTTCAGCGTCGAAAGTCGAATGTCACTGGCATTGTTCTCAATTCTGGAAATATAGTTTTTTGTTGTCCCACATTTTAGGGCAAGTTCCTCCTGAGTCAGGTTTTGTTGTTTCCTTGCTTCTTGAATAAGGACTCCTATTTTGAAATTCTCGAAATCCTCTTCGTATTTATCTCTTGTCGGAGTGCCTGATTTCCCGTATTTCTTGTCTATATGGCCGTCCCAGGAAACAAGATTATTTTCTTGATTTTTCTTCATAATATTTATTGATTGAGCGCTATTATACCAGTGTAGTTAACATATAGGACAGTGACATTCTTCCATGCGCTCCGTAGGTGCGCGATATTGGTAGAACGATGAGGTTCAGGAGCATTTCGCGCCGTAGGTGCGAAATTGTTTCCCGGAGAATCAAATCCAAAATGCAT
>CAISJJ010000472.1 GCA_903885595.1 uncultured Bacteroidales bacterium | reverse complement strand
GTCAATTCTCTTTGGGTTGATTATGAAGAATAAGTTACCGTTTTTTATGCGGCTTTTACAGCGTGACGTGACACTAATCCAAGATTTTCCATAAATCCATAACCATGACAATATAAATCATAGAAAAGCCTGATAGCTAAAGTGTAATCACCTGTTCGATTTAAAGCATCCAAAAGTAAAATTTTAACTTTCCATGCTTCGAATTCTGATTTATCAATATGCTTATAAATCAAATGTTCAATTTCATATCTAGCGCCTTTTTGTTTATAATCAAACGAAATAAAGTCCATATATTCATCAGAACCTAAATACTCCTCGAGTTCAGTAGAATTATAAACCCAACTTTCAAATTCATCAATCTGAGTCTTTCCTGCAAGAAATTTATAAAATCTATCTTTTATATTATGTGGTGTATTTGTCATTTTTTTCAAGATCTTCGACTTGGCTTTTGTATGCAATGAAATAAAAAAAGGCAAAGAACTCCTTTTTGCCATTCAGCAGTAAATAAAAAATTTGCTTTAACGTTTCGTCTGCTTGTTTGAAGGCCGCAATTTCATCATAGAGTAAATCTTTTGCTTTAATTGAATCATTCAATGGATTATTTGTCTCTTCCGTTTGTAGCTTGTCGTCTTTTAACAAAGCATGATAGGGCTTGGTCGGAAATAGCAACGGAGAAAGAAAGAGTGTGTCAATGATATTTTCCGGATTTACTCCCGCATCAGAAAGTGCTTTGCCGATATACTTTATGTCGTGAGAGAGAATGTTGTGCCCGCAGATAAATTTCGTTCCGTTTAAAAACTGGATAAACTCGACAATCGAAGTTTTATGAAAAGAACTTCCATCATCCTTGACACTTCCAATGTCAAGAATCTTTTGGCTCTTTGGCTCAATTTCGGTATCAATAAAAGCAATTGAGTTCATGTTCAGATAACAACGATTTTATGCGTCCCTCCATCCGAGAACAGCAATTTGTCATCGAATAATAATCCGCATATATTCTGTATCAATAAAGTTCGATCTATCTTCCAAGTGATGGTGCTTGTGTGGGACATTTTCTGTGAGTAAAAAGAGATGAGGCCTTGTATCTCTTGGCAAACACATTACATAAAAGCAAGATATTTGTAAAAATCATAACAAACAAATAAGCAGAGGTGTTTGCCACAGTGTTTTCTTATTCAGCGGTTCCTTCTTCCCTCGCGGCAAACCAAGCACACTACCGCAGGCACCTGTTTCTTTTGAGACTGTCTGATCATCTCTAATCTATCCGCACGTGACTGTTTCTGACGAACACGATTCTTTTGCTGACTATGAAAGTAACAGTGTACTACCACCTCTTTTTCCTTGCGAGTGGTTGAGTTTCAATTCAGAAATGAGGCGCGGTGATCTATAACCTTTTCATTAAGTTTCAGAAAACAGATCCTCAGAAACAACAACAGTTCAGACGCTGTTCTGAACGCTTCGAATGGAGCACAGATTGCCGTGCCAGCAAATCGCCAGCCAGTCGAAGACACTCGGAAAAATGGAAATAATAGGGAGAGACGTTTATGGCCACTTGCATCAACAATCATCTG
>CAISJJ010000471.1 GCA_903885595.1 uncultured Bacteroidales bacterium | reverse complement strand
TTCAATGGAGCTCAGGTTATTCGCAACCAGTTTTAGCCTTCAATGGAGCTCAGGTTATTCGCAACCAGTTTTAGCCTTCAATGGAGCTCAGGTTATTGGCAACCAGTTTCAGCTTTCAATGGAGCTCTGGTAATCCGTGGCCAATTTTAGGTTTCATTGGAGCTCTGGTTATTCGCACCCAGGTCTGATCAACAATTGAGCTCAGATTGTCCGCGGGCACATTGGATTTCCTGCAAAGGTCTTATGGTTTGATGATTGAGTCCAGTATTAAAACGCTACGATCGCGAAAAATAACAGTTTATCAAATTGACCTCATCCCCTAACCCATTCTCCTTCAAAGAGAAGGGAAATTCCCTCTCCTTTAGGAGAGGGTCAGGGTGAGGTGATTTTGGCTTTTTAGACCAGCCTCATGATTTACATGTACTTTTCTATCATTGCCTTATAAGAGGCCTTGGGAACTGCGCCAACCTGTTTGTCAACAACCTGACCCCCTTTTATGAAAAGAACTGTGGGAATATTTCGGACTTTATAAAGCGCAGTGGTCGCAGGATTGTCGTCAACGTTCAGCTCTCCTGCAACGATCCGGCCTTCATATTCGGCAGCCAGTTCATGAATAATCGGGGAGACCATACGGCAGGGGCCACACCATTCGGCCGAAAGGTCAACAACCGCAAGCTTATCGCTCTTAACAACTTTTTCCTCAAAATTGGCATCCGTTAAAATCTCAAGCATATCTAAAATATTTAAATGTGAATCTTATTTCAAGTTGTAAAATTAAAAAAAAACCTTCAATTGCGTCATTTCACTACCTCGCTATTTCGCTATTTCGCTATTTCACTATTTCGCTACCTCGCTACCTCGCTACCTCGCTCCTTCGCTACTCCCCTATCACCCTCACCTGTATCTCCGGGAAATCATTCAGTGCGCTAATCATCTCCCTGGCATTCACCTTGTATTTTCGCGATGGAAGATCGATGGTAACATTTTCATCGGGATCGAGCACCCTGACGCGCAGATGACACCGGCCTTTGTGCTGTTTGGCGAAATGGTGCAGTTTATAAATTGTATCGACCGTGAGGTCATTGATTGCCATTGTCAGTGAAATGACCTTCGAAAACTTCTCCATGACATCCGACAACAGCAGAACCTGGTTAACCCTGATGGTCATCTGATCGGCATTGTCGAATCGTGATTCAACGCGGGCTTTAAGAAAAACATATTGTCCCTCTTCGAGAAAGTGCTTGAATTTCAGGTATTCTTCCGAAAACAGGGTGAGCGAAATAAAATTAAAATAATCCTCCACCACAAACGAACCATAGGGTTTCCCCGTCTTGCCTATTTTATGATTCGCTTCAATCACGATCCCGGCAAAGGTGATATCTTTTCCCTTCAGCGGCTTCAGATCCTGCTTCAGATCCTCGATGGTGACATTGCAAAACTGGTTTAGCTCTACCATGTAATCATCCAGCGGATGACCGCTCATGTAAAAACCAGTCACATCTTTCTCGAATTTCAACTGTTCGAGTTTTGACCAGGGGCGGCATTCGGGCAGCGATAACTCTTTCAGCTGAATCTCCTCGGCTTCCCCGAACAACGACTGCTGCATGGAATCCTTTCGGGCATGATAATCGGTGGCATGACGGATGATCTTTTCCAGGAAGATCAGGTCATCGCTGTTTTCCTGAAAGAAATACTGGGCGCGGTGGGTGTTTTCAAAACAATCGAAGGCGCCGGCCTTAGCAAGCGATTCCATACAACGCTTATTCACGGCATGGGAGTTGATTCGCCGCGTAAGGTCGAAAATATTGGCATAGGGCCCGTGGGCGATCCGCTCATCCGCAATGCTTCTCACGGCAGCCTCGCCCACATTTTTAATTCCGGCCATGCCAAACCTGATCTCCCCCTTTTTGTTAGCCACAAAGGCGGTGGAACTCTCGTTCACATCAGGCCCCAGAACCGGGATATGCAGCCGCTTGCATTCATCTAAAAAGAGGGTAATTTCCTTTAAATCATTCAGGTTACGGCTTAAAACAGCCGCCATGAACTCTGATGGAAAATGTGCCTTTAAATAGGCCATGCGATAGGCCACATAGGCATAACAGGTCGAATGCGACTTGTTGAAAGCATAATTGGCAAACGCTTCCCAGTCCTTCCATATCTTGTTAACAACGGTTTCATCATGCCCGTTCCGCTTGCAACCCTCAAAAAATTTGGGCTTCAGATCCACCATCATCGATTCAATCTTTTTCCCCATCGCCTTGCGCAGTGAATCGGCCTCGCCCTTTGTAAAACCGGCCAGCTGCTGCGACAGCAACATCACCTGCTCCTGGTAGACGGTAATGCCATAGGTATCCTTCAGATATTTTTCCGTCTCAGGGATATCATAGGCAATCTTTTCCTTTCCATGCTTACGGGCGATAAAACTCGGGATATAATCCATCGGGCCGGGCCGGTAGAGCGCGTTCATGGCGATAAGATCCTCAATCTTATTGGGTTTCAGATCGCGCAGGTATTTTTTCATGCCATCCGACTCAAACTGGAAGATACCGGTGGTTTTGCCAAGGCTGAAAAGCTCATAGGTTTTGGCATCATCGAAGGAGAGATTCTCCATGTCAACCTCAATTCCCTTCGAATCGCGGATGTTTTGCACGGCATCCTTGATGATGGCCAGGGTTTTAAGGCCGAGGAAATCCATCTTCAGCATGCCGACTTTTTCAATATAGGAGCCATCAAACTGGGTGACAAACAGTTCCGATTCTTTTGAGGTGGTGATGGGAATATATTCTGTAAGACTGTCGCGGCTGATGATGATCCCGCAGGCATGAATGCCGGTTTGGCGCACCGATCCTTCGAGACTTTCGGCAAACCGGAGCGTTTCGGCGATGAGCTTGTTGGATGATGACCGTGCGGCTTTCAACTCGGGAACCTCCTCGTAGGCTGTTTTCAGGGTGATGCCCGGCCGGGCCGGAACCAGCTTGGTGAGTCGGCTCACCTCGTCGAGCGGCAACCGCTGCACACGTCCCACATCGCGGATTGCTCCCTTGGCGGCCATGGTACCAAAGGTGATCACCTGGGCAACCTTGTCGCGCCCGTATTTGTTGACAACCCATTTCAACACGCTGTCGCGCCCGTCTTCGTCAAAATCGATGTCAATATCGGGCATTGAAACACGGTCGGGATTTAAAAACCGTTCAAAAAGCAGGTCAAACCTGAGCGGATCCACATCGGTAATGCGCGTGCAAAATGCGACAACCGATCCGGCAGCCGAACCCCGGCCCGGTCCTACCGAAACGCCCATATCGCGGGCAGCATTTAAAAAGTCCTGCACGATGAGGAAATAGCCGGGATAGCCCATTCTTTTAATGGTAGCCAACTCAAAATCAATTCGTTCCGTTAATTCCGGTGTAATCTCCGGATAACGCTTCGCGGCCCCTTGATAGGTGATATGTCTCAGATACTCATCAGGATCGGAAAATTCAGCCGGCAGTGGAAAATCGGGCATGATCGGCTCCCTGTTCAAACTGTAGGATTCCACTTTGTCGAGAACCTCTAATGTATTCTCAAGGGCTTCGGGAATATCGCCGAAGAGTTTATTCATCTCCTCTTTCGATTTAAACCACTACTGGCCGGTGTACCGCATGCGGCCGGCATCGTCCATGAACTTGCCCGTATTGATGCACAGCAGCCGGTCGTGCGCCTCTGCATCAATTTCGTTGATAAAATGAACATCGTTGGTTGCCAGCAATTTAACGCCCAGTTTCTTCGAAAGCCTTATTAACTCTTCGCCAACGGCCATTTGTCTCCGGTATACGTCGCCATCGCGGGTGGGATCGGTGGCCGGATGACGCATCAGTTCGAGGTAGAAATCCTCTCCGAAAAGGGCCTTATACTCCAGGATAACCTGTTCTGCCTTGGCAACATTCCCGGCCTGGATAGCCCGCGGGATCTCGCCGGCCAGGCAGGCCGATGAAGCAATCAGCCCCTCGTGATAGGTTCTGAGCAGCTCTTTATCAATGCGCGGTTTATAATAATGGCCCTCGGTCCATGAAAAGGAGATCAGTTTGAGCAGGTTTTTATAGCCTGTTTCATTTTTCGCCAGCAAAATCAGGTGATCTCCCTTGCGATCGACCATCTCCACTTTATCTTTGCGACCCCGACGGGCCACATAGGTCTCGCAACCGAAAATGGGCTTAAACCCCTTATTTTTGGCGGCAACTTCAGAAAATTCCTTGATCCCGAACAAATTACCATGGTCGGTAACGGCAGCCCCCTTCATGCCCTGCGCCACGGCTTTGGCAACCATCTCTTCAATATGACAGGCGCCATCAAGGATAGAATATTGCGTATGCAGGTGTAAATGAATGAAATCGACCATAAATCAAAGGGGAAAAATGTATGCCGGATCAGGGCGATAAAAGTATTTCAAAATACGCCACGATTTTCCATTGTTAATAAAAATCCCCTGGAAGGGATGTAAAATAAATGACCTCATCCTCCAGCCCCCTTCCCATTTTGCGCGACCGCAAGGTTTTTTAATCCGAACTGCCTTTTTTCGAAAAATCAGGCGTGCAATCCCCACGCCTGATTTTTTTTGCAATATCCTGATTTTCATTCCAAAGCATTTTCAGCTCGCCAAAAAACTTCCGGGTTTACGCATGTATTTTATGCGGGAAGTGGCAATTGACAGGCTATTGTTGCATGCCGACCTTTGAACATCAAACTTTTCACCCTAAAAACAAATGCTATGAAAAAGGTTATGTTCATTTTTATTGCGTGCATGCTCTTCGCTGCAATTCACAAAGCTGATGCCCAGTCGTCAATGTCCTACCCCATTCCCTCTTACGATGTAATGGTCAATGGTCTTGCAAATTTCCAGGAATCTAATGAGACAGGTTCTGGGAATACAGATGGGAAAAAAACAGTAAAAGTAGTTACTCCCTGCTACAATACGCCGGCGCCTTGTGAAATCTCCATCAGTGTTTACAGCCTCGACGGACTGTATTGCCTCGGGCCATATTTAATCACCAGTGGTCAGTCATTTTCAATTGAAGTAGATGATCGTGCCTGGGGAGTAAATGTTCAGACTGAATGTGCGGTTGAAGTCGATGTTTTTATCAGTCAGGAAGGGTTATAAAGTGAGACATGGTATAGTCCCAAATGATGGAACTGAAATGAATCCTTTGGTAACACATGGTTTTTATATACTCACAAAACAAACATTGGATCAGGATGTTCCGGAGAGCGATGGAAAATACATCATTCTTGAACGGATTATGCTTCATCACTGGATCATTTTTCAATCAGGATATACAGTTAATTTTCAGTTCTCCTTCGTTTTCATTTTAGACAATTTAAGAAGTTGAAACCCTGTATGGGTCAATCTTAAGTGGCATAGCATGCCATCACATTACAAAATTAATCAAGAAAAATGAAATCTTTCCTTAAACCAATAACACTTATGTGTTTTAGCATATTGACATTTATCCAAATCGGTAAATGTCAAGAACCAGTTACAGTAATTGGAGATCAAATTCAGAATGAATGTGAATACATTTTAAAGACACATTCCCAGACATTTCCTTCGTACCTGGCAGGCGTTACAAGTGGATGGGTAGTTAATAGCAATTTTACGGATGAGTTTGATGATGACTTTCTTAATGCTAATAAATGGGCTGCCCTAATTACCTGCCATCCAATGTCACCAGATGCCGATTTCTCAAATTCACAAAGTAACGTAGTCGAGAGTTCAGACGCCTTAACATTAAAAACGGTTCATCTTACCCAATCACATCAATGTACGGACTTCAATAACACAACAAATACATATCAATATTCTAGTGGCTATGTTGAATCAGTGAATTATATTCATTATGGATACATCGAAATGAGGTGTTACTTGCCTAATGAGATAGCTCTATTTCCAAGCTTCTGGATGTGGGGAGGTATATGGCCCGGGCCTGACATGACAGATTACGATGAAATTGATGTATTTGAAAAAATTTTATCTGACCCAAGCAATATAATGCTAATGCAAAATTTTTATCATGATTTAGGATTGCCTTCCTCGATGAAATTTTGCCAAACATTGGAACTTAACCAATCATATGTCGGTCAATGGGTTACATTTGGAGTTGAATGGCTTCCTAATGAAATAAATTATTTAATTAATGGCCAAGTAACAACGTGTATGCGTTATACAAATAATTCAAACTATTATGCCTACCCAAACCCCGACCAGAGTCCCTTTACTTGTACAGACTATCCATTTGCAATACCTCAAAAAATCCAAATTAGCCTCTCCTTATATTTAAGCCCTAACCCTAACCCAAATCTGTCAGAATATTTTAATATTGATTATATAAGATCTTACAAACTTGAGGAAGGTTTCAACTATGAATATTGGCCTTATACTTTCAGTCTTACAGATTTCAATATGTTCAAAGTTCACCAAAGTGTCAGACTTGGAGGAGAAGGTCATACAGCAATAATACCCAGTGGTGAAAATATTACAATATGGGGTAAGGAAAGTGTGATCCTTGACAAAGGATTTACACTAAACACAGGAACAAGATTCGTGGCACGAACTATAACAACTGATACAGATGTTTTTCAGTAACATGAAGATTCCTTTCCCAAGGTCACTTTTATCAATATAGAAATTATTTAAAAAGTTAAATAAAATGAAAGCAAAAAGGATGTTTTTGACTATTTTAGTGGTACTGATTACATTCAGTATGAGTGCTCAAATTAAAGTGCATGAAAATAATCATATTAGCTTAGGGAGCCTAACATTGGGTTGGGGTGTTCAGATTCAGCCCAATGGGTATACCTACTTCCAACCAAGTGTTTTTAATGATTATGGTTGGATGAATCTAACTTATGCGCCTAACCAATGGTCAAAGTCATACATTGTGAATTATAGCGGTTCTCATAAGTTCTTCGTATATGGGAATGGTCAAATTTATTCAAATGGACAATGGTATGGCTCTGATTCAAGTTTCAAAACAAATATCCAAAGATTGGATAGCTCCCTATTTAAAATACTTCGACTTCAAGGAATAGCCTATGATCTTAAGGATGATAAACCAACGGATACGTCAGTATTCATAGATAATAAGGGAAATAAGTTCTATTCTATATCGGGCTCTAAAAGTACTCCAGATTCCAGCCAAATTGTCGACTCCACTGTGCTTTCTGTACTTTTAAAAGAACGTAATCGGAAGTATTATGGGCTCATCGCTCAAGATGTTGAAAAAGTTGTTCCTGAAGTTGTTAGAACCATGCCAGATGGGACAAAAGCCGTTGCTTACCAAAGTATAGTCCCTATTTTGATCGAAGCAATTAAAACTCAACAATCTGAGATTCAGGAATTATACATGCTTATCAGTGACAACATGGAGAATAATGTCCAATGGAATTCAAGTCCAACAAAAAATGAGAATAAAACGACCGAGTCGAATGTCCAAACAAAGGGTTCTTTTCTTTTTCAGAATGAACCTAATCCCTTTTCATTAGAGACACGGATAAGATTTAATATTGATAGCAATGCTTCTGAAGCTGTAATTTATCTCTTTAGCATACAAGGCAACCTATTAAAGGAATTTCGCATCAGTGATAAGAATCAAAGAGAAATAATTATTCATGGCGATGAATTCAACGCCGGAATTTATCTATATACACTCTGGGTGGACGGAAAAGAGGTTGCCTCTAAAAGAATGATACTAACAAATTGATTTTAATCAGAACATATATGTACCTGCACATATTACCATCGATCCGGATAAAACAGACATACTTTTTTCTCAGTCTCTTAATGATATACATGACTCCGGCATGGTCGCAGGACATGATTATCAATCTCACGGGGAGAAACTATAACAATCCCCTTCCGCTGGATTCAATTCTCCTGGAAAACCAGAACAACGGAAGTCAGACAATGCTTAAAAACCTGCCCGAAGGTATTACTACTTATAGAATTAATTTGACTGCAGGAACCGTTCTTGGGACGGGATTTACCCATCGGCAAGGTGGTCAAAAAATCAGCACTCTTACAAACCTGCCGGGGATTTTGCGGATAAGATTCTATTCGACTGGCAACGAAAAGGTTGACATCAGAATTACAAATCTTGAAGGAAAGGGCATACGAAGCGAATCTTTTACATCCGTTGCTAATGAAACCATAGTAACTATTACTTCGGGCTCCAGGGAATTGATGCTGGTTCAAGTTATTGGACAAGGAATTCAGTATTCTGATAAACTCATTGGAGATGATACCGGAAAGGAAATTGAAGTGTGCCGGCTTTCTGGTCACAGTACTGCTAAACAAATAATCCACTCGGGATCCGGAGATTTTTCTACCAATTTCATCTTCACACCTGGCGATACCGTGCGATTCACCGTCTACAAAGAGGGTTATTACCTGAACTCCATAACTGAACAGCCACAAAATGACAGCTCCTATACTGTTTTTATCACGCACCCATGTCCAGGTATTGCTTCTCTGACAGATCTGGACGGGAATACCTATACCACGGTTCAAATCGGCGATCAGTGCTGGATTCGTGAGAACCTGAACGCTATACATTATTCGGATGGAACTGCCCTGCTGGATGGAACCGGAATCGGATCTATCATCGGTGATTACACGAGTCCTTACTGGTTCAACTACAATGACTCGGCACAGAATGGTGAGGTATACGGAAAACTTTATACATGGGCAGCGGTTATGCATGGGATGCCCGGAAGTAATTCGGTTCCAAGCGGAGTACAGGGTATCTGCCCGACAGGATGGCATGTGCCCAGTGATGCTGAATATATCATCCTGGAAATATTTCTGGGGATGAGCCATTTTGAGGCTAACCAGGTAATGGAATGGAGAGGAACAGATGAGGGAAGAAAACTGAAGGAAACAGGAAATCTGCATTGGGCTAAATCTAATGTTGTTTTCCCATTGGTAATTGGCACTAACGAAAGCGGGTTTTCGCTGCTGCCAGGTGGTCAAAGGGCAAACGAGGGGTTCTTTTATGCTATAAAGCGTGGTGGTTATTTATGGACAGCCACAAACCCTCCCACCGCGTTCCGAATGCTACAACATGATCAAGCAAGGATTTGGCGCGATTACGGATTACAAAACATTGGCCGCAGTGTTCGTTGCGTTAGGGATTGAGGTTGTAGGTAAAGCCTTGTATGTATTTTTATTCACTAATTATTGAGGGGATTTTAGTCGACACAAAGAGCATGATTCTTACTAATTGAAATTCCATTCTTAATTTTTCTAAAAGTATTATAAATGTCTTTTTCCCGACTGAATCTTATTTGTTTGTTTTTGCACATCAGTTTGACCTCTGAAGCACAGGATGTGGTCATCACACTTACTGCAAAGAACTTTGGCGCACCGGTTGAATTGGATTCCATATTGCTGGAAAACATCGATAATGGCAGCCACCTGATGTTGAACTACCTTCCACCCGATTTTAACAGCTATGATATTAACCTCTCCCATGGAACAATCATCAATGGTCTTGAAGAATCGTCAACGATGGATTTTGGTTTTTATCAGTACATTAATAAACCGGGAATGCTGAGTTTTTACGCTAAATTTCCTCAAGATAGATTACTCACCTTAGTCCATTATGATGTTACAGGGAAGTTTTTATGTGAACATCTATTGATTTCTCGCCCAGGCGTTTCACTTATTACATACCCAATCAGGGGAAGCTTTGCTGGTATTGTTGCAGTTGAAAGTCAAAATTATCACCAATCATTCAAAGTAGTGGGTGATGGTGTTGCCGATGGTCCAATGATACCATTCATTGAATCAACCTTCAGCAATAAAAACCTGATGAAAAATTCCATAATGCTGCTTTCCCGGAATAATGCTTTTATTTTCTTTCCCGGTGACAGTGTCCGGTTTACTGTTTACCGTGCCGACATGTATACGCAATATGAGGCATGTCGGCCGTATCAGGGTGACTCGTTGATATTACCGGTTACGGGTATGTGTCCGGGAACTCCTTTTCTGATGGATTTCGACGGCAACTTATACACCACGGTGCAAATTGGCGGACAATGCTGGATGCGTGAAAACATGAAATCCATACACTATTCAAGTGGGGAACCTTTAGTTGATGGGACTGGCATCGGTTATCTGTCATCAGACGATACAACAAAATATTGGTTCAACCTAAATGATGACTCACTCAATGTGGCATTTTATGGTCATCTGTATACTGAAGCGGCTGCATTAAATGGCACGAATAGATCAGGAGTCGAAATAGTGCAGGGCATTTGTCCGTCAGGTTGGCATGTCCCGAGTGATGAAGAATGGAAACTTCTTGAAATATTTCTGGGAATGAGTCAGTCGCAGGCTGATGGGATTAATGAATGGCGGGGTTCGGATGAGGGAGGGAAGCTCAAGGAAACAGGGATTACGCACTGGGAATTGCCGAACCTGGGAGCAACCAATGAAAGCGGATTTATTGCCTTGCCCGGCGGAGCCCGGACACACGAGGGTTATTGGCTCTCCATGCCTTATCGGGGTTATTGGTGGTCGGCAACCCGGTTTGATTCAGATAACCTGTTTTATTACAGGGGCCTTGGTTATGAATATTCTACAATTTACCGAATGGTTATTTCGATCAGTGAAGGATTTTCGGTAAGATGTCTTAAAAACTGACAGCGCCGGACAGCTTCGCATGCGGCTTTATTCGAAATACTTGATTTGATAGACAAACCACCGGAGGCATCTTGACGGATGGATGGATTAGGTGGAGGCTATCTGTTTCGATGTTTTAGTATTACTGAATCATTTTTTATTCAGGCGCCACCGATAATCTTCAATTAACCGCCCTTTCGCATCTTAAAGACTTAATGAATACCAGGCCCGGAGTGGAGTATCTTTTTGTATTTAAAAAGCTGATTCCGGAGAAATCTTTATTCCTTGAAATCATGGCCAGACCGTTCCAATGAAAATACTTTGGCCGCCATTTTTCACGCCAAAACACCCCAATTTGGATAATATTTTTCATTATAGTACTGATATTATGTAAGATGTGAAAAATGGTCCCTGAAATAAAATATGCGGGTTTACGCAATTGACAAGTGGAAAAAAATAGAATAGTTTTATGGCCGCAAATAGTTACGACACATTAAAGCGCCTAAGCCCGGATAAATGAATACATACTGTTCCGTTCGAAGACAATCATTGAAATTGATGAACGGTAATATTGTACCTGTTTCATTTCGAATAAAACAAGAAGCCTTTCTGGCGAAATGTGAAAGACACAATCAATACAATTTCTTAAAGTGAAAAATAAAAAAAATGAAAAGTTTTAAATCTTACACAATATGGGTCGCTGCTATTTTGACAACAGTAACGTTTTTGTCTAGTTGCAAAAAAGATTCAGAAAAAAATATCACATCTTCAGGATTTTCTCAAAACGATAATAGGATTATAAGTCAGATTGAGAATTTTAAAGTCAAAATAACTTCTAATCTTAAAAGTAATGAAGAGATTTCGGTTGATAGCGCTGTTTGGTATCTCGAAGCAGCGCTGAACCTCACATACGCAAGAGCCAATAATACCAGGGATATTATCAATCTTGATTCGGCGACTATAAGCATTCCACTTACACAGAATAATACAATCTTCTTTTCAGATATTGCAATGGCATACGCTAACCTTGTAGATAGTTTATCATTGCATTATCATGCCATTTCCGGTGAAAAAGGAGTTATTTTTGCCGATCTTGCTGCAATAGAATTAGTTGATAACAATATGGTCATTAAAATGACGGATATGATTACCACCAGTAGCAATACTGGTTTTTCCGGTTTCGGACCTGATGATTACTGGAGATGGGGCAATAATGCTGGGAAATGTGATGGTTCTATGATGCCATGGGATGCTGCCTTGAAACTTGCCCAGCATGCAAATATGGGCGATTGCATTCTTCCCATTAGTTGTTATACATCTGTTGAGCAAACACCTATGATATTTCCGGAGGATGTTCCAACAGATGAAAATCCATTTGGGTATTTACCATATCTTCTTTATGCAGCAGGGGGGCTTAACCCTCCGGTCAGCCATTGCTTATCGCCTGATGCTATGAATTATTATCTTGACGGACTGAAAACGATTGCCAACATGTATAAACCTGCTGGCAAACAAACCATTAAATATTATTGTGAATCTGACTTCCTGGTTAATGAAGACTTCTGGTACCACATACATAGGGCACACATTACCTATGGTGTGCCAATTGCGGTATCAGATCCACCGGCAGATCTTTAAAAATAAAAGAGTGGGGCTGACTAAAATGATCGATTTATTTCGACTTCGTGATTTTTAGTCAACCTCACCTTTTTACAAGAAATAAAAATTATTAAATATTTTAAAGGTTATTTTATG
>CAISJJ010000470.1 GCA_903885595.1 uncultured Bacteroidales bacterium | reverse complement strand
GTAAAAATACCCGATGTAATCAATGCCATTATCAGCGGAACACCATTTACTGCGTATTTCAGGCATATAGCCGATGAACAGTTCGCAGTAACCGGCGGCTACCTGAATAAAATATATAATACCTATTACCTCACCGGCGGTCAGCGTTTCGACGGCAGGTATAACCCCATGAACAACCCCACCTTTACCCAGGAATACACCAATTCAATCCGGAAATTTCAAATTGCAGACGACGGGACCAATTTAACGATAACTCATCTGGCCGCCATCACGGATACGCTCAACCTGCATCGTCGTGATTACAATGTGGCTCCGCAGATTATGCCCGACGGGCAGGAGGGACTGACTGCATTTTCAGGGGTATTTCGGGTTGATGCCGATTTACCGTTCCTGAATTGTGTGAATATCGACAGTACAGGGCATTTCGTTAACAATGCGTTTTCACAATACTACAACCATTACCATTGTGCAAATATCCCGTTATACAGCGCCTCGGCGAATGAAATGCACAATTTGTTTTTTGGCGGGATTGCCCAATATTACGACAGTACCGGCATCCTGGTTCAGGACACGAATGTGCCATTTGTCAAAACCATTGCCAGGGTAACCAGAAACGGGATTGGAATCATGGCTGAATATAAATTACCCGTTGAAATGCCCGGGTTGTTGGGTGCGGGATCGGAATTTATCCGTGCTGAAAATCTGCCGGAATACAACAATGAGGTGTTGATATTGGATGATATTACCGCCGATTCAACACTAATCGGCTATGTATTTGGAGGCATAAACAGTTCAGCCGCTAACATTTTCTGGATCAATAACGGCACACAAAGCAGTGCAAGCAGTACGGTGTTCAAAGTTTATCTCCTGAATAACCCGCAAACCGGCTTTGATGCGCTGAATGTGCAAAGTACAGGGACGTTGCATATGCAGGTTTATCCCAATCCCAATGATGGAAACGTTGCGCTCTGGTTCGACCTGAAGGCCCCGGAAGAAACAAGGCTTACCATCTATGACGGGAACGGAAAAATATTTGAAAATTCCGTTTTGCCTGATTTGCATCCGGGCAGGAATTCAGTCATCCGAAATCTGAAAAACTTCTCTGATGGCCGTGTTTTCTTCATCTCCCTTGAAACCTCCAGCGAAAAAGCGACTCAAAAAATAATAATCGAGCAATAGTTTGCCTGCCGCATCAGAATATTGTCGCTGAAATCAGCCTGACCGCAATTTTTTCAAAGGTTTCTATCACCACCTTATTCCCCTGGCTGAAGATACTTTTTCCATGGTCGGCTGCTTCACCAACCTCCATGACAAGCGGAATTTGTCCAATTAGCTGTGAATTATATTCGGCAGCCATCTTTTCTCCGCCCCCTTGCCCGAAGATGAAATATTTTTCATCAGGATGTTTTGAAGGCGTGAACCAGGACATGTTTTCAACAATCCCCAGAATCGGGACATTGATATCCTTATTCACAAACATGGATGCAGCCTTGCGCACATCGTTCAAAGCAATTTCCTGAGGAGTGGTTACAATAATAGCTCCGGCAAGGTTGAGTTTTTGAACGGTAGTAAGTTGAATATCTCCGGTACCGGGAGGAAAATCGATGATCATGTAATCAATCTCGCCCCACTGGGTATTTTCAAAAAGCTGGGTGAGGGCATTTGCCGCCATTGGGCCACGCCAGATCAGCGATTGGTTTGGTGCTACAAAGAAACCGATCGACATTATTTTAACGCCAAACTTTTCCACAGGGAAGATCATCTCTTTGTCCCCCAGGGCAGATACTTCCGGTCTGATATCTTCAATCCCAAACATTTTTGGAATTGAAGGTCCGTAAATATCAGCATCTACCAGGGCTATTTTTAGTCCGTTTCTTGCCAGTGCGATAGCAAGGTTGGCTGCTACTGTTGATTTCCCAACACCACCTTTTCCTGAGGCGATGACAATAATGTTCTTAACCCCTTCCATGGGGATTTTATCAAGTAATTGAGTCATTTATAGCTTTTTTAAGTCAGTTTATTTCTGATCATTTTTCAGGCGTTTCCCTTTTCCGGTCCCACCTCCTGTCTTACGGCGTTGGCCTAATCCTTTTCCCAGCTTTTGCAAGGCTTCTTCATCGGTGTTTTTTTTGCATTTTCCCATTCCACGTCCTGTTGCACTTCCTTTGCCTTCAGGACCGTTACCATTCATGTGTGGCATATTGCTGTTTTTACAAATGCAAATATAGTGAACATATGTTCAAATAGTATTGAATTTGAAAAATATCTTGTGAAATTTTCCACTTATCCGCACTAATGAAAGGGGTATGGATGATGCCGATTGGATGAAATGT
>CAISJJ010000469.1 GCA_903885595.1 uncultured Bacteroidales bacterium | reverse complement strand
GTGTTAACCAAACATGGTTTAAATCTTGATCAAATCACGGTTTTACATTGCACCACTGAATATCCAGCGCCGATAAATGAAGTAAATCTCTTGGCAATGACAACAATTGCAAATGAATTTAATGTCAAAGTCGGTTATAGCGACCATACCGAAGGCATTGAAATTTCATTGGCCGCAGTTGCATTGGGAGCAACAGTTATTGAGAAGCACTTTACTTTAAATAGAAATATGAAAGGTCCTGATCATAAAGCATCCCTTGAACCTGATGAGTTGAAAAAAATGGTAAATGGAATTCGAAACATTGAACAGGCAATGGGGAATGGCATAAAAATACCCTCTCCGAGTGAGATCAAAAATAAAGCGGCAGCAAGAAAAAGTATTGTTGCAGCCAAATGTATTTCGATGGATGAAATATTTTCATCTGAAAACATAACGGTAAAAAGACCTGGAAACGGCATTAGTCCAATGCTTTGGGATGGGGTAATTGGAAGCAAAGCAAAGAAAAATTACATGCCTGATGAATTAATTGAACTATGAGAAAAATTTGCGTTGTTACCGGTAGTAGAGCAGAATATGGATTATTGAGCCGATTAATGCGTTTAATCCATGAGGATGCTGACTTATATTTGCAAATCATTGCTACCAATATGCATCTTTCTCCCGAATTTGGCCTTACTTATAAAGAAATAGAAAAAGATGGATTCAAGATTGACAAAAAAGTCGAGATGTTGCTATCTTCCGATTCAGCAAACGCCACAACAAAATCAGTAGGATTAGCAACTATTGGATTTGCCGATGCGTATGAAGATTTAAAACCAGATTTGCTTCTTGTGTTAGGCGATCGATATGAAATATTAGCAGCAGCTACAGCCTCCTTGTTTTTTAAAATCCCAGTGGCTCATCTGCATGGAGGTGAAATTACAGAAGGCGCTTATGATGATGCCATTCGTCATGCCATCTCCAAATTGAGCCATCTCCACTTTACATCCACAGAGGAATATCGCAAAAGGGTTATTCAATTAGGGGAAGTACCAAACAGGGTATTTAATGTTGGGGCAATCGGAATTGATAACATCAAACACCTTCAACTTATTCCAAAACATGAACTTGAGGCAAATCTCAACTTTAAATTTGGGCAAAAGTGCGTATTGGTTACGTTCCACCCGGTAACGTTGGAAAATAACACAGCAGCAGAACAAACTCAAAGATTATTGGAAGTCTTAGGGTCAATCGAAGACTTGCGAATACTTTTTACATTTCCCAATTCGGATACAGACGGTCGAATTATCATGCAGATGATAAATCAATTTGTGGAAGAACATAAAAATAGATCTATAGCATTTACTTCACTTGGTCAACTCAGATATCTTTCAACCTTACAATTTGTTAGCGCTGTTGTTGGAAACTCTTCAAGTGGTCTGTTAGAAGTCCCTACGTTTGGTATTCCAACATTAAATATTGGGAATAGGCAGCAAGGCAGAATAAAAGCAAACACAGTTGTGGATTGTGAACCAACATTTGAAGATATTCGCCAAAAGCTTGAGTTTATATTCTCCTCGAAATTCAACGATCTTTTAATAAATGTACAAAATCCTTACGAAAAAGAAAATACTG
>CAISJJ010000468.1 GCA_903885595.1 uncultured Bacteroidales bacterium | reverse complement strand
TGCGGCTGCTTCGGTAATTTCTTTAACATGATTTGCAGGGTTTTGATCAAATATAATCAAAATCTGCACACAATTCATACTTTCAAAGAACATAAGTTATTAACAGTCAACTTTTTAATAATTGTTAAGGATCAACGGTTTTAAGTTATATCGATGTTGAATGATTATTCAAAAAATTAACAAATGGTTGTTCAAAAATAATTTCAATTAATTCTTTTCGTTGTTCGATAGTACAAGATGCTGAGGGAGTTTTATAAAACCCAAATGTTTTTGTTACTGCGTTTTTTTACCCAACATTCTTTTCTGTTATGTGCATCAATTCTTTCACATACTTGGCCAGATTGTAACAGGGGGTAGGTTTTACATCGGCAAATCTAATGGTTTTCGTTTCCCTTTAGATTTGATTTTATCGAGTTTAGATTCAGCCAGAGTGGCTAAATACGGAGCAGTATAAATATATTCAAGTATTGCATAAGAAAGGGCTCTTACAATTGGGATCTCCTTTTCACTTAGTTCACCAATCCCCGCATGTGCTCCGATATTCCCAAAGTCTTTTAATCCTTTCGCCACATCTACAAGTTTCACTGGAATTTCATTTTTATTGGATAAATCTTTTAACATTAAGGCCAAATTAGCACCTTTTGCTTTTCTATCAATACAAACTAATTCAAGCAGCCTTCGCATAAGTATAGCATAAGCATTAACATCAATGGTTTTAATTTTTTCAGCAGCTTTTAAGGTCTTAAGAATATTATCTGGTAGCCCTATCGGAAAATTTGATTTTTGTGGGTATAATAATTCATACGTGAATTCTTCATCTGACTCCATATATTCGTGCCATCCGTAAGATACAATATTTACCCTTGAACATGCTGGGCATTTTAATACTTCGTAAAAAGTTCCAGATTCAACAGAAGGTCCATATTCAGGATCAATTTCTTCTATTATTGTATCCTTCACATTACCAATAATTTCCATTTTAGAAATATTGGTACAATGACCGCAAGGAATAGTTTTTGAATATTCCATAACGCTAACTTTTAAATGGAAAACTTGCTGCTAATAATTCTCCATATAAATCTCCCACTTCATATTTAATTTGAACTGAACTATTAGTACAATCCGTTTGAATCAATGGATATAACTGTCCATTGTATGAAAAATCATCTTTATTCTTCGTGAAAAAATACATTATAGAATTAGATTGTCTAAGTTCTTTTGCTAATTCCAAACATGTTGACCAGATGTAACAATCTTTATACTCTCCCTTTCTCCCTGCAGGTGCCATATGATAAGCAACTCGAAAATGAGCAAATTTATTAAAGGTTTTTTTTTCAGATATAAATGTTGTGTTAGCAATAATTTTATTAAACAGACTCAATAAATACTCTTTTAAACCTTTTTCATCCAGTCTAAAGTCAAGAATTCTCTGAGGGATACAATCACTTTTTATCAAATAATCATCATGCAATTTCAATTCATTTTGCAGTTTTCTAATGTATCTATCATATTCAGCTTCCACAGTTGGAAAATTATAACTTAATTCAGCGATAGTCAATGCTGAAGCTACTGAAATTACTTTTCCTTCAAAAATATCCGAGCAAATCCTTTGATAAGAATCTAAATACCTGTCTGAGTCAGTCCTAAAAGGTAAACGAATAATATCCAGCAAACTGCACGTATCCCAAAACAATACAATTGATTGTTGCATCTTAATTTCAGTGGATACTTTTTCTAGTTTCTTTTTATTAACTCTTTCCAACATAATATTTCAATAAATCAACACCGTATTCAAAATCATTTACAAGCATTTCTACCATATCGTCATCTTCATTAACGACCCAATTCTTCTCTTCTGTTAACCATTGTTCTAAATCTCCAACAGATAAATCTGAATCAGTATCGACAGCGGTCTTAATAAAGGCAAACCAACGTTCTCTATCATATTGATTAGTATTGCCAGTAGATCGATTGCTAAGTGATTCCCAGCTTATTAATTTTTTGGCTGTTTCAGTATTTGCTATTTTTTCTATTGAAACTTCACTTGAGGACAAAATAACATTACACCCTTCAGGTAAATATTTACTTACGAAATCATTAAAAAAATCTGTAACAATAATATTGTATAAATCTTTGCCTAAATAGGAAACTTTCCTTGATACAATATTAGAAACTCTCAGCTCTGAATCATTAATTACTATCCAAATTGTTGCTTCAAAGTACTTTATAGAATTAGCCTTGAAACAAGCAACACAATTTTCAGGAAGTGATATATTCGTGGCATAATCTTTTGTGAGCTTTTTTTCAAAACTCCACTTATTTTTTTTTGATTCTTTTAGTTTGTCTAGCAAAGCAATAAGGATTCTCTGTTCAGCCTTAATCTCTAGATTAATAAATTTCTTCATGTTATTTAGTTGAATTTGTGTCTTTTATAATACCCACTAACTCATTTATAACATCAACCTTTCATGTCCTGGTTGCAACTCAAGTGAGTTTGAGCAGGTGCCGTGACAAAGCGAGTTATTTTTTTCACTTGTTCAGAGTTATATATTCTTTTCTCCAGATAACATTGAATTGTGTCGGCCAGTTTATGACATTGTATTGGAAATCAAAGTTTATCCCGATTTTGAACCCATTGTTGGAATCGGTTTTATTAGGAAAGAGGATGAGTCCGTTGAACTTTGGGTCCATCTCGAAAATCCCGATCATTTCGTTTGTATCATCTCCCGGCACAAGTCAACGGAATAATCTGGTTTCAGAATGCCAGATTTATCAGATTAATCGGCTTTTCTCCAAACGGTTTAAAGTGAACGTTTAAATACGAAATGTTATCCCTACCTCTTGAATTGTAACCGTATGGTTATCTTTAGAGAATGGATCAATAGAGGATAAGGAAAAGCTTGTAATTGAAGAAAAGAGATTATTCCTTTTGCTTGGCTTTAAAAGTTATTTCGTGAAAGAAATCATCAAGATTAAAGAAGATAATACCTCCCATTTTTTTTAATTCAGCCGATGCTTGACTCCAAAAATACAATTCAACATTCCAACCTTTTTTCAGACATCGTTGTAAGGTTGGAACATAATCTCGGTCACCAGCTATAATTGCAATAGTACCGGGTTCCTTATTATCTTCCAAAGTATCACGTATTGAGTTGCTTAATTCAGCATCAACCCCCTTTTCTTTTCCCGAAAAAGTGTTTCTATCAAAAATACGCGGAGTTACTCCTAATTTTATTAATTTATCCCAAAGTAAATCGTTCTGTGGAGGGCGTGAGCCGACTAAAACTGTCTCCATGAGTTTGCGTCCATTCCTTACCTTTTCCAGGAGTTCTCCATAATTGATGCGAACTCGAACAACAAGTTCGTCATCAAAAAAATATTTTTCTCTTGCAACCCGTTGAGCTTCAATGAAAATATTAGAATTATCGATGAATAAATGCAGTCCGTTCATTGTGATCGAATATTTTAGGATGAAAAGACAAAAGTAGAAAAAATAATTATCTTAAAATAAAAATGATGTTTTTATTCAAAGCAAACCCAAGGTAAGAACGGTCAGGGGCTAACTGGGGCCCATTAATTGACAAAATGTCCTCGAATAAAGGATTAGTATGTTATTGTAGTTCCTGCCCTAAAATGTGGCGAAACTCCGAAATTGAACCGTTGCCGCTGTAAAAGGAGTCACTTCGAAGGGGAAAAGCACTGAAAAGACACAGCTCACCAGTCCCACCCGGATGCCATTAAACTGAAACTTCTGGCGTAAAGTGCATAGAAAATCCCCACCAAGGTGATTTTGTTCAATTTGTACTTCATGCTGGGAAATGCGTGGTAAATGAAGGCCTATTTATTGTAGCCAGTGGTTCTTTCATTTTTCTACAGTTCACCTAAACCACTTAGTCTTGCAAGTAGTCTTGCTTTATTGGATACAAATCGAAGCCCAGTACCTCGTCCCATTGCATAAGGTATGTTTATTCCTCTTAAAGTGTACTGGTTTGCTGTAATATCAACTATCTCGTTATTCTCTCTTCTCTTCAAAAAGTAATGTGTTCCATTTTCCCAATCTCTTGGGTCGTTTATAGACACAACCAGCCAAACATTTGTTCCTCCTGTCAGGCGATAAAGAACCTCTGAAGCAGAAAAGCAAAAACCTGTTGAGTCTATGCCGTTAACAATATTTCTTTGATACCAATTTTCGTCAAGCACTTGTTGTTTTATTGCGTCATTAGAAAATGAGTTTCTCAAGGTGTTTATAATGTCAATTTCGTTCATATATTTTTTGCTTCTCATGGTAATTCAATATTATCAAGTCGAAATGCTCTTAAAAATTCACGAGGATTAGTTCCTCCAATCAATATTGAACAAATCTTTCCTCTTGGGTCTGAAATTGGACTACCGCTTGCACCTTCATAATATTCATGTTCTTGAATGGGTCGAGATGGTTTAAAATAGTTGATTTGTTCTTCTTGTTTTTCAAGTTCTAAATATAACTCATGGCATAAGTATGTCGGGGCAACTAAAGTTTCACCCATTTTCACAAACTCATAGTTGTTTCTTACGGCAAAGCCATACGCTTCGTCTTTAACCGCATTTACAAATGGCTCCTTATAACATGTAAACTCGAACGACATACCTGGTGATAAACTATTATGTATTAGTTCTAACGGAAGCTCACTGTAAGCATAATCAATTCCTTCTTGCTGATAGAAAACGTTGAATTTACCTGCATTGATTGCAGCAGTCTTGTCTTGGTAAACATGTGTTGTTTCTATGAATGAACCTTCTGGTGGTGTCCCGTGTCCTGCCGTAATAACTAATATTGGTGAATTTTCTGACTTTTTGTATAGAAATCCTGAACTCCTTGATGTCAATACTCCGTATTTGTTCCAATGACAAATTCTGAAAGTTACTTTCAGCATTAAGTCAACAAATTTTTGTGCAGCTCTTTTTTCTTTTGCAGTCATATGGTTGTGTGTCTTGTTACCATTTGCTATAACTCATTTATAACATCAACCTTTATTATCCTGGTTGGAACTAAAGTGAGTTGGAGTAGGCGAATCGGTTTTATTTGGAAAAAGGATGAGTTCGATGCCGGCATTCAGGCATTCATCATTTTTATTTCTCCCTCCCCAGCGATTTCACAGCATCCTCACTGAAATCAGCAAGTGAAACAAACTGTTTATCTCATGGGCTGGTGAGGGAGAATAACCTGGTAATCAACGAATGATGAATGGGTTGATAATCTGTAAATGACCTTCGATTAGCTGCTCGTGTTGTAAATCCTCGGTATAAAGAACAGAACAATTCGTATCGAGGGTGGGTTTATCTTTCATAGACTTCGTTACGGTTAAAAGAAAATTCTGTCACCTCGTAATTGTATTGATCGAAGAAGTTGTCAATCTCTTTTGCGACAGATCCGGAGGCTGTATGTTTTTTTCTTTTCCCGGAAACATAGCGGTCTACCAGAAAACAATAGAAATCAATCAGTTCATTTTGAGCCTTGCGTGGCAATATATGTAAATCGATCATGTTCATATCGTTTTTCGTTTTAGCAAAAATAAAACAAATTTGTTGAAACTCTGTAGTCGTTATATCTTGCCGTTTGGCTTGCATCCAATAACCACCT
>CAISJJ010000467.1 GCA_903885595.1 uncultured Bacteroidales bacterium | reverse complement strand
GCGGACAGGCGGACAGGCGGACAGGCGGACAGGCGGACAGGCGGACAGGCGGACAGGCGGACAGGCGGACAGGCGGACAGGCGGACAGGCGGACTGAATCGTAGTAATAGTAAAAAAGGTGAACAAGTGAACCTGAAAGAAAAATTCTTTGAAAATTTTCCATTTACCCGTTCACCCGTTCACCAACTTAATGTTTTACCAGCTTACCAGCTTACCAACTTGCCAGCTTGCCAGCTTACCAACTTTTTTAAGGAAAAATCACACCCGGATAATTTGTGATATCAACCTGCGGAATTGTGCTCCCGTATTGTTTGTTGATGGCGTCAATGAAGTAATTGGCTGCCACTGCGCATCCACGTGGATTCAGGTGAACGCCGTCAAGTGAGAAGGCGCCTCCCGTAACAAATTTCGAGTTCATCTTTACGCCGTCCCAAACAATCCCTTTCTGTAATTCGGTGAATTTCGAATACATGTCAACTGTACCTAGTTTGAATGTGGCGGCGAGACCCGCAATAATCTGGTTATAGGATGCAGTCGCATTCCTGATATTGTTGAGCTCATCCTGAGTCAGAACGTACTGAGAAGGTATGCCCCATGGGGTTAAGGTGATACGGCTGATGATCCCCATACCGTAACATTTCAGCGAATCTTGTGGAACACTGAGCAGTACCAGTTCTCCCGGATTCATCTGGCGAACCTTGAACTTATACGGCGAACCAGGATCTGCAACCAGGAATGGATTGGCTCCAAGTACATAGGTAAAGGGTAACTGGAAAAAATTTTTCATAAAGCCATTGACAGAGTCGACCAGCGATTGTCGTGTAAGGACGATCCCGTTGTATGGAACAGTCGTGAAATATGGAATGGCTGTGATGTCGGGTATATTGGCGATCACACCCTTGGCGCCGCCAGCGGTTAGCATTTGCAGTACACCTCCCATGGCTTGCTGAAAATACACGGGATTGGTAATGGTATCTCCGACGCCACCGGTCAGTGCATACGACAGCACATCATTGTCGCCCAACCAGGAGGTGAAAAAAGTAGGATTTAGTTTAGCAAATTCATCAACTACCCTGAAGCTGGCATTGGTAGGCTCTGAACAAAACCTGAAATAATAGGGATTTGCTCTTACCGGGGGAACCAGGAAAGCGGGGTTTCCGTAACCCGGGGCAAATAGATGAGCTGTTTTTGCTCCCGGAATAGCGAGGTTATTCACCTGATATCCAACCGGAGCCAGGGGATCGCGTGTTCCAATATACGGAACCGGCGCCAATGAAATGGTTCCCATACAATCAGTCGCATAACCAAGAACCATTCTGGGTCTGGATCCGGTGAATTCAACACCATATTCACTGGTAACCATTGGCTGAACGAAAGTTCCCCCATTGGCGAGTTGAAGTTGTCCGGCAACCAGATTCGAAATAGAATTTTCCTGGCTGGAGTTATACAAGGCGGCGTCGGCGAAACCGGCCATCATTGAATTCCCGACCGAAACAATCCGCGTGAAATCGGCAGAGCCACTTGTGGCCTTTAATTCATCGATCTTTCGCTCACATGCAGTAAACAAGGCCAGGGACAATATAATGAAAAGAATTTTTTTCATAATGTTCATGTATTAAAAGTTAAAAATTGTAGGTTAAGCCAATTCCGGGGCTGTAAACAGCAGTATTGTAAGTGCCGGCAAAATTATCCGGACTAAAAGAGCCGGTTCTTTGAGTACCCAATATATAGAGGAAGGCAGCGTCAATGCTGAGTCCTTTAACCGGGGAAACAGAGATTCCGCATGTCATCCCATACTGGTTTGCACTCGGTGTCTGTGGGTTGAGATAATCGGTGAGTACCGGAGTCGGGTCAAAGTAACCACCCAACCTAAGGGTTATCATGTCATTGATTTTATATTGACTACCTACGCGAATAATGAGTTGGTCACGATACAATGCAGGGGTGGCTGTACGATTAACTGCCGGAGTTTTGGTTTCGAAATCGAATACAAGTGAATCGTATGTACTCCAGAAAACATAGCAGAAATTTACCCCGATCATCCATTGATTTTTCTTTCCAAAATCATACGAAACACCCAAATCAAGGTTTGCCGGTAAGGGTAACATCACATCCACCTTGTTGCTGGCAGGGAAATTTGAGCTCAGCGATTGAGGAACTGTAAAGGTTGCAGCCGCACCTTTAACACTCATTTCGATCTTGGAACGATAGTCGATGCCAATACTCCATCCTTTGTCGGGATGTATCATAATTCCTGCGTTGAAACCGAAACTGCCCGTGCTTCCGTTAACATTTAATTTTCCATCACCGGTTGCATCTTGTAAAGGAATGGCTTTGTTCATATCAACAGTGCCATACGCATACACCAGACCAACCCCGATTCCGATAATATTTTTGATTTTATAGGAGATGGTAGGCTGAAATGTAAAGGCTTTAAATGAAAGATCCTGAATAAGATAACGACCTTTCCAGCTTTCTCCCCATGAAAGCCCGTTACCGTAAGGAGTATTAACGGCAATACCTATGCTCAGGTTGGCTGTTGGTTTAAAAGCAGCATAAAAAAACAACGGAGTATTCAATTGATGTTCAAGATGAGCCTGTTCCATAACATTCGCTGGCTGGAATGTTGTACGTGCCATTAATAAACTGACACCCCCTGAAAAGCTCCATTTCTCCTTGACAAAAGATGCACCGCCCGGATTGTAAAATAAACTACTGGCATCGTAGCTGAGTGATGTGCCGATAAGCCCCATGCCAATATTTCGCATGCTGTGCAAGCCCACCTGGTACCCACCGCCAAAGGCCGTGGTCGCTGCTAAACTTAAGAATAACAGCAGAGTTGTAAATCTCCTCATAATGACTTTTTTTTGGTTAATACTGGGCGCAAGTTACTAATTATTTTTATATTCAAAATTCATCATATCTTGTTTTTGGCTTTAGGCGTTGAAAATGAGGGATAAAGGGGGTCTTGGTAAGTTGGCAAGTTGGTAAGTTGGCAAGTTGGTAAGTTGGCAAGTTGGTAAGCTGGTAATTCCTCAATCGTAATTAATAAAATTGAATGAGCGCAATTTTACCAGAAGAATTCAAAATGCAGGATTCTTCCTGTTCGGGGATACAGGGAAATAATTTCGCACCTACGGAGCGGAATGCTCCTGAACCTCATCGTGCTACCAATGTTTCGCACCTACGGCGCGAAATGCTCCTGAACCTCATCGTGCTACCAATGTTTCGCACCTACGGCGCG
>CAISJJ010000466.1 GCA_903885595.1 uncultured Bacteroidales bacterium | reverse complement strand
GAACGAAGGTGCATTGGTGGTCCCGACAGCCAGAAATCCGGTTTCGCCCGATGGCATGACAACCCAGCCTGTTTCAGTAAACGATTTATGATATGATCTCCTCCATTCAAGGCTCCCGCCTGATTTTGTTTTAACAAGACACAACGATGATTCACCTCCAAATGGCGTCGTCTGGTCATATCCGCAAATGATGAAGCCCCCGTCAGCACATTGAAACATTGACTTTCCCAGGTAATAATTGGTACGGTTTCCGTATTCCTGCGACCACAGCACAGTTCCATCCGCATCGGTGCGAACCAGCAACATCTTGCTGATTTTATTTTGAGCATAATCTGCAACACCGGCAAAACAGTACCCGCCATCGTTTGTTACACAAACCGAAAATCCTACCGCATCGGCGCCGGCAGTGTTTTCCCATTGGGTTTCCCCTTCCGGGCTGGTTTTTAGCATGAGCAGCGATCCATTTATCGTTCCGGTGAGGATGAATCCGCCATCAGGCGTTTCCCTGATGCCGAAAAATCTGCCACTGAAATTTTTCGTCCAGGCGGTGTCGCCATAGGCGTTGGTTCTGATCAGCACCCCGTGATCTCCGCCGGCATTATCAGCGGCTGCAATGGCAAACCCCTGGTCGCTTGTCTGGGTTACGGCATTTCCCTGCGATTGCGTAGATGCATCAGAGAGGGTGATGATTTTTTCAAAGCAGATCTGGGCGTACAAGCTTGATCCCATTAAGCATACGACCAAAACGATGAGATGCTTTTTCATGAATATTGGCTTTTGTACAAAGTTATTAAATTCTGATATGCAAGATTCCTGCTGCTGTTTTTTTATTAGAATAGCTTGCTTTTTCAAATAATTGTCGTGAGTTTAACCCGTAAAATTGATATTTACCCTAACCATATCATATCTTGATATGGTTGTGGCCAATAAGTGTAATCATTGACAATCGTTCTTATCCATAGATAAAATATTGCGTTGCTAATATTTCTCTTCTGAGAAACCGCCAAATTTTCAGTAAGCAGAGAAATAGCCTTAGCGGACGCACCCCATGGGTGTGTTCCTTTTGCTATTTCGTTTGCTTGCGGGTGCTTGGCGGTACCTTCAGAAGCTGAACATAGAGGAGGTTCACGCCCTTTTTTTTTGTAAAATTCAATGCCTATCAATTATGATTCAAAACAAAATCAACGATGAAAAAAGATTAGTGGAATTCAGGGAGTATCTGTGGAAATACTTTTCCATGCATGCTGATCAACGGCTCAAAACCTTTAATTTTTATCTTCTTATTTCTGCATTGCTATTTGGAGCTTATGGCACATTGTTCAAGAATGCCTCTGGTTCAATTATTATTTGTTTTTTCCCTTCCCTGATAACTTTTACCTCTTTTGTTTTTTGGAAACTTGATCAAAGGACAAAAAGCATGATAAAGTATTCTGAAAATGCTTTGAAATTGATCGATAAAGAGTTATGCCAAGATTTTATTGGAATAATTTCTCCCGATATGTTAAACATCTTTAAATATGAAGATAATCAAACTGAAAAGAATAATAAAGATACCTATTGCTTTTTGTGCAAAACATACAGCTATACAAATTGTTTCAATCTTATCTTTTTGGTTTTTGGAGGCATTGGCTTGTTAATTACAATATTTCATCTGACTTCTTTATTCCATTCAATAATCTATATAATTATAAAATAATCAATTATGAAAAATGTACTCTTTTTATTGATTGCGATCCTGGTGATCAATTTGGAAACATCAGCCCAGGTCAGCATAAACACCGATGGCAGCGCTCCTGATCCTTCAGCCGGATTGGATGTAAAATTCAACAACAAAGGTTTGCTTCCTCCCCGGATGACGCATTCCGAACTTAATGCCATTCCCAACCCAGCAGACGGACTCATCGTCTATTGCACCGACTGTGGGACAAACGGATCGGGAGCGCTTTCGATGTTTATGGCCGGTGCTTGGTACACCCTAAGCGCCAACTGTCTGAACCCTTTATCACCCGTAAGCGGAACACACACCGCCTCGCCAACCCAGATTGTTTGGAACTGGAATACGGTTCTCAATGCAACGGGTTACAAGTGGAATACCACGAATAATTATACGACCGCAACCGACATGGGCGCCGTTACCACCATGACCGAAACCGGGCTCAATTGTCTTACACCATACACGCGCTACGTATGGGCATACAGTGCCTGCGGTGTTTCGGCTGCTACAATATTAAGTCAAACGACCTCCGGTGCGGTGATCAATGCACCGGCGGCGGGCAATCATGTTCCATCCTTAAATCAGATCGTGTGGAAATGGGTCAGTGTTGCAGGCGCCACAGGATATAAATGGAGTACAACCAATGATTTTGCAAATGCCACCGACATGGGATTGGGTTTGATGATTGTCGAAACAGGAATGACCTGCAATACCACCTATACCCGGTATGTTTGGGCCTACAGCGAATGTGGAAATTCGGTTGCGACGACTTTAATCCAGGCAACTCTGAGCACACCTGTGAATGCCCCGGCAGCAGGTACACATGTTCCATCTCCCACCCAAATCGTCTGGAATTGGAGTACAGTATCCGGCGCCACAGGCTACAAGTGGAATACAACCAATAATTACGCAACGGCGACAGATATGGGCGCAGCAACAACAAAAACCGAAACCGGGCTTACCTGCAATACGCCATACACACGCTATGTTTGGGCTTACAACGCTTGTGGCATTTCAACCCCAACCTCATTAACACAATCGACCACGGGTTCTAACGTGACAGCTCCAACAACAGGCACCCATGTGCCTTCGCCCACGCAAATCGTTTGGAACTGGAATGCCGTTTCGGGCGCGACAGGGTATAAATGGAACACTACCAATGACTATGCATCTGCAACCGATATGGTTGCCGCTACAACTAAAACGGAAACAGGCCTTACCTGTCTGACATCATACACGCGATATGTTTGGGCCTACAACGCCTGTGGATATTCATCTGCCACTACCTTAACACAATCGACTACGGGCTCCACTGTGACAGCTCCAACCGCAGGCACACATGTTCCATCGCCCACCCAAATCATCTGGAATTGGAATACTGTTGCAGGTGCGACCGGTTATAAATGGAACACTACCAATAACTATGCATCGGCAACCGATATGAGTGCCGCGACCACCAAAACCGAAACCGGCTTAACCTGCAATACAGCCTATACCCGTTATGTTTGGGCATATAATTTATGCGGTTATTCAACTGCCACAACGTTAACTCAATCCACTTCATTGAATCCCCCGGCAGCGCCCACAGCAGGAACCCACATTCCAACGCCAACCCAAATCGT
>CAISJJ010000465.1 GCA_903885595.1 uncultured Bacteroidales bacterium | reverse complement strand
GGGCGGAATGGCCATCGCCATCGGCATTCTGGTTGACGACTCCATTGTGGATGTTGAAAACGTCCTCAAACGTCTGCGCCACAACCATAAGCTGCCCCATGACGAGCGGTTGCCTGCAGCCAGGGTCATTTTCAATGCCTCGGTTGAAATCAGGTCATCCATTGTCCAGGCGACCCTGATCATCATTGTCGCTTTTGCGCCGCTGTTTTTCCTCTCCGGAATGGAAGGCAGGATGTTGCGTCCGCTAGGCATCACATTTATTGTTTCATTGCTGGCTTCCCTGCTCGTGGCATTGACGCTTACACCCGTTTTATCGAGCTACCTGCTTACAACACCTAAACAGCTGAACCGGCATGAAAAGGGCGACAACAAGTTTATTCAAAAACTGAATGTGATTTATGAGCAAAGTCTTGCCCATGCCATGCGGTTCAGGAGGTTGATTATCGGATTGGGTTTGATATTACTTGTTATCGCGCTCTTTTTTTTATCGAAGCTGGGCAGTGGATTTTTGCCTGAGTTCAACGAAGGCACGCTTACCATCACCACCGTTACCATTCCCGGGATTTCCATTGATCAGAGCAATGAGATAGCCGACCAGATTGACCAGGCGCTCCTTAGCATACCTGAGGTTAAGAATGTATGCCGCCGAACTGGCAGGGCCGAAGCAAATACCCATATCCATGGCGGGATCAATGGTTCCGAGATTGATGTTCCCTATCATATTGGCAAAAGAAGCCGGGAGGAGTTCCTGGATGAAGTGCGGGGCAAACTTGGCAAAGTCCAGGGCATTTATGTCAGTATCGGGCAACCACTCGGTCACCGGATTGACCATATGCTTTCGGGCACGCGGGCCAGTATCGCTATCAAGCTGTTCGGGCCTGATCTGAATACCCTTTATACCCTTGCGAATGAAATAAAGAACAAAATTTCACCGGTTGAGGGACTGGTCGACCTGAACGTTGATCAGCTTGTCGATGTTCCTCAGATACAGATCAGGCCCCGGCGTGAGATGCTCGCCAGGTACGGGATTCCGGTTAACAAATTCAACGAATTTGTGGAGGTTGCCCTTGGCGGGGAAAGAATGTCGGATGTTTTTGAAAACCAGATGAATTTCAGCCTGGTCCTGAAATATGATGCACCCTGGCACAACACCATTGAATCACTTGAAAATGCTTACATCGACACGTATGATGGAAAAAAAATACCATTGGGATTTGTGGCCGACATCGTTTCATCAACCGGTCCGTACACAATCAACCGCGAGAACGTACAGCGCAAGATCGTGATCTCTGCGAATACAGCCGGACGTGATGTAGGCAGCATTGTCACTGAAATTGAAAAGATCATTGATAAGGATTTCAAACTGCCTGAAAATTATCACATCGAATATGGCGGGCAGTTTGAAAGCGCCAGGATGGCCACCCGGATGCTTCTTTTAACAAGTATACTTGCCGTATTTATCATATTCCTCATACTTTACCGTGAATTCCGCAACATGAAACTGGCCGGCATCGTACTGCTAAATCTTCCGCTTGCATTGATAGGGGGCGTGTTTGCACTCTGGTTTACTTCAGGGGCGCTCAGCATCCCGGCGATCATCGGATTTATCACCCTGTTTGGAATAGCCACCCGGAACGGGATACTGCTGGTATCAAGGTACCAGAATCTTATTGCCGAAGGTAAACCGGTAATGCAGGTGATCATAGCAGGATCGTCAGACCGGCTTAATCCGATCCTGATGACTGCCCTGGCATCAGGTCTGGCGCTCGTACCTATGATCATCTACGCTGATAAGCCCGGAAATGAAATACAAAGCCCGATGGCCATCGTTATCCTGGGAGGTTTGTTTACCTCAACAATTCTTAACTTGTATGTCATACCGATCGTTTATTCATGGATGTTCAAAAACCGGCACGATGAGAACAAAAATTAAATTTCTGCTATTGCTTGTATGGCTGCCTTTTACCGGCCATGCGCAAGCTTCGCTCGATTCGGTTTTGACCGCAGTAAAGGCCTCAAACAAGATCCTGATTGCTTCCCGGTTGCAAATGGAGGCTGAAATGCACGCAGCAGGCACCGGGATCTATCTGCCGGACCCCGAAGTACAGTTTGACTACCTGTGGGGTGATCCTGCCGATTTCGGGAACAGAACAGATTTCGGGATCACCCAAAGTTTCAGTTTCCCCTCTGTATATGTTCAGAAATCAAATCAATCGGGACTCTTAAAGAACGGGGCATCTTTAAAATACCAGCAGAGATCGGAAGAGCGTCGTGTAGGG
>CAISJJ010000464.1 GCA_903885595.1 uncultured Bacteroidales bacterium | reverse complement strand
TGGACAGGCCCGCGAACCTGTCCACAATTGGGCGCAGATTTGAGTGACATAACGGCACCAAATGTCCGGATATCATAAAAATCCTGACACATCTTTTCTTTTCCTTTATTTGTTTCGTCCCCTGTCGGTTTTCGAGGTTTTGATTCTTTTACAGCGTCATCAATTACTTTTTTCGCTTCTTTTGAAATGGAATTATTATTCTCTTTGATCCATTCTTTGATTACTTTCTTATCTGCATCCGAGTCAACAATAAGAATTCCGTTTTCATCTCCCTCCTCAAACCGCAATCCTTCAGGAAACGATAATGACAACTCTGATAGATTTTCAATTAAGAGAGGATCAGATATATATTTTTTAGAGATTTCACCAGTGTTGATGTTCAACTCTTTAAATGCCTGAAAATGAGCCTGTCCTAATACAGCTTTTTCTTTTATGTAAATATCATAGGGCCGGTCACAATTTTTAACAATTTGGATAAAGTTCCTGACTTTGCGTTTTAGGCACACATCTGTTACAAGACCGGTACCTGTTTCAGCATCAATACGTGGAAGATTTGCTGCATCTGGATCACCATTTGGGTTTCCATCTTTTACATCAAATAACAGGACGAAGTCATAACGTTTATTGAGATTACTCATAGAATTTCTCCATTTATTTTATTTAAATTTCAAAACAAGTCTTTCCTTTGATGATAATACCCAATAGCAAAACGAGCTTGATCTTCCATCGCAAAATGAGAAGGTATTTCAGGTTTAATACCATCAAATATTTCTATAAGCAATTTCTCAAAGTTTACTTTCCGGCCAGCATTTTTAAGCTTGCCAAGATGATGATTTTTAAGCTTCAGTAACTGTGGAAAAACAGTAGTCGGTGATGATGAGGCAGCTCCATAGAAACGATCACGGATAGTTGTGTTTATTCCAGGGTTTGCCTCTTCTTGAATTTTTTCAAGTACAGCAAAAAGGCGACCAAGACGGTAACCTGGATTGTTATTGGTAGTATCAAGAGCCACAGTGATCTCCTTTTCTTTGGTTAAGTGAATTCTGTAATAACGATTCAGATAAGCTTTCAGGATGCCTGCCTGAACCCGAGTAACATTTTGCGTTGCACGAGTACGACGAATGGTTTGCTGGAGCATTGCGGCCGGATAAAGTGAACCTGACAATACAGCCTGAACAATTTGACCAGAAAGACTGGGAGGAACATTTTCTACTTCGTTTTTAAGTGCCATAGCAGAAAGAATCCAGAAGAGCGCGTAATGACCTGTATCCTTTGGTGAACGAATAATTTCAAAATCATCGAAATGCTGACGTATTTTTTCTCCAAACTCTCGAATAGTTCCTTCATGCCAGAATCTTACGGAAATACGGGCAGAATTTGGCGCAAGTCCCAACACATAAAATTTCGTTTGGAGATCATTGGAGTTATGGCCAGTAAAAATACCATCATAAAGAGCTTTGACTGCCCGAACATCAACGTCAGGATCATCTTTTGGAGGTAATGCAAAAAAAGATGGGAATAAATCCTCAAATACTGCCGGTTTCTGCGCCCAAAAGAGTGTTGTAGCATCTCTGATTTGTACTTTATTCTTTGAGCTTTTAAGCAGTACATTTAAGGCTGTTGTGTAAGCAAATTCGGCTGATTTGCTGATTTGTGCGTTGTATGCCTGCTCTTTTCCATAAGAATCGTAACCGGAATTTTTCTGAAATGATATTAACTTTTTTGAATCTTTATTAATTGGTGTATCACTGTGAGTCCGCGCAATAGATTCTTCTAATCCTGTTATAAGGCATATGCCTTTAATACTATCAGTGTCCTTATCAACTTGAGACTCAACATACAATCGAACTTTCTCTTGGCATGGAATTAAATAATATTCACCATCAAGACGAAAGCTAAGATTGCAGCCAATGATTTTTGAGCATTCACTCCACTTTTCCGATTCTTTAACTTTATTGTGCTGATTCTTTTCGTAGAAAAGAAGAATAGCCGAAACACCTTCATCTTTCTTTAAATCATCAGGTAATAATTCGATTTTCTTTTTAAACGCTGACAATTGATTCATTGCCATCACTTTATCTTTTGGGGTGTCACTTTTTGGGTATCCCAACACGTACCCATAATGGTCCCAGAGCAAAAAGCTCGTCATCCATGAGTTTGAACCCGAACGGCCAATAGATTTCGGAACCAAAAAAGGTTTTGCCCTTTTTTTCTTGCCATCTACTTCGCGAGTGTCTTCAAGTGCCATGAATTTGCCGTCTCTGTCAATGACAATAACAAAGGAGATTTCTTTCCATTCAAACCCTTCTGGAGCAATGTTGCTTTCATGGTCAGCCGCCTTGCGCTGATAATAGTCGTATAGTGCCTGTAAAATCATTTTCTCACCTCCTCACTTCCCCATGCAGGCACAATTATTATTCCCTTTTCCATGTGAGCCTTGAAAAATGCCGGAGTTGGATTTTCCAGATCTTTAAAGTCAAGGTCATAGAGCATAAATCCAAAATCACATGTTTCATCAACAGGGTCAGGTTCATTTAACAGATCATCAATCAGTCGAAAATCACAACTGAATTCACGACAACCGAGATACGGTTGGTTGAAACATTGCCCCTTGCTGGCCCGGCGCTTAAACATGGCGTTGTATTTGCCAGGATTCTCATCTTCTTTCCATAATTCCTTTTCAACATTATCATACAACGATACAGTAACTGGATTTATAACTTTTGGCCTTGCTGGAGGAGGAATAAACTCAAGCTCGGCATGAAGGCGATAGGCAACATCTTGCAGAAAAAGGCCAGCTCGTTGCTGACGGTTGTCTTCTATGAAAATGCCGCTACTTCTTGCACTGGCTGTAATACCTACCTCGTTACGCCGTACCGAAACCCATTTTATT
>CAISJJ010000463.1 GCA_903885595.1 uncultured Bacteroidales bacterium | reverse complement strand
CCGAACGCAAACAGGCGGAAGAGGCTTTAAGGGAGCGTGAGGAAATCTTTCATTCAATATTTGAAAATAATTCAGCAGCAATGGCCCTTATTGAACCTGATACTACAATATCATTGGTCAATCAGGAGTATTGTAAACTAAGTGGTTACACGAGGCAGGAAGTCATCGGAACGAGTTGGATACGACAAATTCCTCCGGAAGATCTCGATCGATTAATGGAATATAACCGTCTTCGAATTATAAACCCAAAAGACGCCCCTGATAAATACGAGTTTACTTTTTATCGTAAAAGTGGCGAATTAAGGCATGCGATGATGTCTGTCACAATGTTAAACAATCAAAAAATAATAGCCTCATTTGTTGATATAACCGAACGTAAACACATCGAGTATGAGATGCGACAGCTGTCTGACCGCCTGTCCTTAGCCGTACGAGCCGGCGGTGTCGGTGTGTGGGACTATGATATTGTCAATGATATTCTATTGTGGGATGATCAGATGTTCATTCTTTATGGCATTGACAAAAATAAATTCAGCGGGGCCTACGAAGCGTGGCGAGCCGGACTTCATCCCGATGATATGGATCGGGGTGACCAGGAAATCCAGAAGGCGATACGTGATGAAAAAGAACTTGCTACCGAATTCAGGGTGCTTTGGCCAGATGGAACAGTTCGTACTATCAGGGCCCTTGCTATCATTCAGCGCGACCACCTTGGCAACCCCTTACGCATGATTGGCACCAATTGGGATATTACCATACAGAAACAAACTGAACACGAATTAATTCAAGCCAAGGAACATGCCGAAGAAAGCGATCGCCTGAAATCAGCCTTCCTGACCAATATGAGCCATGAGATTCGCACTCCCATGAATGGCATTCTGGGGTTTGCCCAATTGCTAAGAGAACCTAAGGTTACCGTGAAGGAGCAAAAAGAATACATCAGAATAATTGAAAAGAGTGGCAAACGAATGCTCAACATCATCAACGACATTGTTGACATTTCAAAAATAGAGGCCGGTCAGATGCAAGTTTCAATTTCCGAAACAAATATCAACGATCAAATTGAATACATTTACGACTTCTTCATACCGGAGACGACAAAAAAAGGATTACAGTTTGTCTATAAAACCACCTTGCCACCAAAGGAATCCATTATTAAAACCGACTGTGAAAAAATATATGCGATCCTGACCAACCTCGTTAAGAACGCCGTAAAATTCACACATGCTGGTTCCATTGAATTTGGTTATGAGAAAAAAGGCAAAAATCTTGAATTTTTTGTTAAAGACACGGGTATTGGGATTGCTGAAGACCGGCAGCAGGCGATATTTGAGCGCTTTATTCAGGCTGACATATTAGATAAACAAGCATATCAGGGGGCTGGCTTGGGTCTTTCGATTGCAAAAGCATATGTTGAAATGCTTGGCGGAAATATATGGGTGGAATCCACAGAAGGGAAAGGGTCAACTTTTTATTTCACCATTCCATATAATTCTGAAATGTCGGCGAAAATTATTATCAATGACAACTTCCCGGGAATCATGGCTGATAATATAATATATGGCTTGAAAATACTAATCGTCGAGGACGATGATGACTCTGAATTTTTCCTCACAAAGATGCTTGAAAGTTTTTGTAAAGACTTTTTTATAGCCAGGTCAGGAGTCAAAGCCATAGAAGCATGCCGGAATAATCCTGACATTGATCTTATTCTCATGGATGTGAGGATGCCAGAAATGAACGGATATGAAGCAACACGTCAAATACGTGAGTTTAATAAAAATGTGATCATTATTGCTCAGACCGCCTTTGCCTTGACTGGTGAAAGGGAAAAAGCCATAGAGGCGGGATGTAACGATCACATTTCAAAACCTATTGATCAGGATAAATTATTTGGGTTAATTTACACCCATTTTAATAAATGAGAAATGATAGGTCTCTTATCCGGTTTTTACGTGTAATACTTTACGGCTGATTTCTTTGAGTGTTCGCATCCTTACCAATCCGTTTTAACTCCTTGTTAAACTCGTGTACTTCGAACTCGTGAATGAGTTTTAACGTGTCGGCTTCAGAAAGGATCGAACCTGATCCTGTTAGGTTCAATTATAGCAATTCCAAACTTTTTAAACTTTCCGAGAAGCTCCTCCTTGCTTACAGGTTTTGAGAGGAAATCATCGCATCCTGTCTCAAGAGCCTTCTTTTTATCCTTGCTGAAAGCGTGTGCAGTAACGGCGATGACCGGAAGTTCTTTTCTGAATGATTTGATCTGACGGGTGGCTTCAAGTCCATCCATCAACGGCATTTTCAGGTCCATCAGTACCAGAGATATCTCCGGATGAAGGTGGCACATCTCCACTGCCTCTTTACCGTTGGCAGCCTTAAAAACAACAGCCTTAAAAGATTTCAGGATGATCTCCATGTAAATATCACTGGAGAGATCATCTTCGGCAACCAGAACCACCGGGTGGATAATTTCAGCATGCCGTATCGGCGAAGCGATGGCTTCATTTTCTTTGATGGTTCCAGGTTCCATAGGCAGGGAGAAGAAAAATGAAGTACCTTGCCCTTTCACCGATTCAAGGCGGATTTCGCCACCAAGCAGTTTCAAAAAACCACTGATAATCGATAAACCAAGCCCGCTCCCTTCATGACCGCGGGTATCGGTGATATCTTCCTGCATGAAGGGTTCAAATATCCGTTGCTGCGCTTCGGGGGCAATCCCGATACCGGTATCTATGACAAAAAAATCAATGGCATTGGATTTTTCAGAATAGCCAAAGGTGATGGACCCGAGGCTGGTAAATTTAATGGCATTGTCCAATAAACCGGCGATAATCTTTAGCAGCAACTCCAGATCGGTGATCAGCGTGAAGTGTTCCTGTTCCTTGGGGATTACAATGTTTAGTGTTAAATTTTTGACATTACAGGAGTCCTGGAATTTGGTTTTTATTTCTTTCAGTACATCATGCAGGTTGACCGGTTTGAGACAGACTTCTATATTCCCGGATGCAATCAGCGAGATATCCATGTAATCGGTTATGGTGTTTACCAGGCGGTTGCCTGATGCTTTCAGTAATTTGTTAAATTGTTTTCGTTCTTCCGTTGTAAGGTTTGGATCGGTGAGCAGGCTTCCAAAACCCATAATTCCATTGAGCGGCGTGCGAACTTCATGCGAAATGTTATTCATGAACGCTGTTTTGAGGCGGTTGCTTGCTTCGGCTTTTACCAGTGCCTCTTTAAGCGCCGTTTCAGCCTGTTTGCGCTGGGTGATGTCTCTGTATTTCCATAAATGACCGCTATATTCATTATTAAGGTATGTGGGAATATAGTCCCGTTCGAAAAACCTTCCATCCACTAATTCCAGTTCGTCGTTGAGAACTGCTTTTTTTCTGGCCAGAATTACCTTGATATCAGTAATAAATTTGTCGGGGTCTTTGAAAAACATTTTACTCTCTTCCGCCGCGTTTGAGCAATCAGCGCCAAGGAGCGCATTGGGAGGTGCAGGAATGCCAAACATGTCGCAAAATAATTGGTTGGTTATTAAAATCTTCCTGTTTGAGTCTTCAAGCAAAACACCTTCGTATAAATTGATGATAAGGTTGGTTAGCAGTGCTGCATTATTTTTTAATTCGTCTTCCGAATGCTTGCGCTGGGTGATGTCCCTGAAAAATCCTACGATGCATTTCCGTCCGTTAATGGGTAAGAAACTCGCAGCAATATCTACGTAAAAAATTTCTCTGTTCTTTTTAACACATTGAATATTTCCGGCAATGGTTTTCTCCCCGCGCGTAATACTTTCAAACACGGCAAGTGTATCTGGAAAAGTATCTGCAGGATGAATCCCGGCAATGGTCATCGTTTTCAGTTCATCTTCGCTATATCCAAGCAGCAGACATTGAGACGAATTCGCATAAATAATCATTTTGGTTTGCTCATCAGTAACCATAATTCCATCGGGACTTCCCTGGAAAATGGAACGATACCTGTTTTCCGAATCCTCAAGCTTTTCTTTTTCAACGTTCCTGAGTTTAGTAATGTCCCAGTTCGTACCAATCATGCGAAGGGCCTTTCCTGACTCATCGCGTTGAACTACAGCAAGTGCCTTGATATTGTGGATAGAATTATCCGGCCAGACAACCCTGAACTCGGTGTCATACTCTTTTTCGCCGCTAAGCGCCTTTTTACTTTCATCGATGCTCCATTCCAAATCATCAGGATGAATACTTGTTTTCCATGAATCGTGCATCCCGGCGAAATTTTTTATTTCTATGCCATAGAGGTCGTACATACGATCGTCCCAGACAAGGATGTTGTTAACAATATCGTAGTCCCACGTACCAATACCGCCCGCACGGGTGGCCAGAAATAAACGTGAAGATGCAAGTTTCAATTCTTCTTCTATCTGCCTGCGTTCGGTTACGTCGGTGATAAAGCCATGCCAGAGCACTGATCCGTCAGCCTCCCGCTGCGGCAAGGCGTTGCCGTAAAGTGAGCGGATTGTTCCATCATTAAACTTAACCCGATATTCATATTGCCAGGGGGTGAGGTTTTGTGCCGATGCCTGTATGGAAGCGGCAACACCTGTAAGGTCATCAGGATGGAGGTTTGCGAATACCGCTGATGCATCTTCTCGAACTTCATCGGGACTAACCCGGTATATCTCCTTGATGGCCTCACTGGCGTATGGGAAACAGGAGGTGCCATCGGGTCGTAGCAGATATTGATAAACAACTCCTGGTACCAGGCTGGCGATTTTTTGGAACCGGTCTAATGCCTGCTTATGTAATTCAGCACTAATTAATTCTTGTTCCGCCCGTTTGAGTGCGGAAATGTCAACTGCAGTAACAAGGCATTGATCTCCTTGTTGATTAACGATACCAGTCAGGTGAACGTAAAGTGGTAGGTTCGTACTGGATTGCAAAGTCACCGCACCGGTTTCTTTTGCTTTACTGCTAAATACCTTTTCGAGAAAGTGATTGAAATTTGTTTTTTTATCATCGGAAACAAAAAAACCAAACCGGCTATTTCTTAACAATAAGCGTTCTTTACCGAGCATACCTGCTCCGGAAAGATTTAACTCGATAATTTCACCCTCTTTGGAAAGGGTAAAATATCCTGTTGGCGCAAAATCGTATAATTCAGCATATTTATCGGTTGCAGCTTTTGCTAACTGCTCTTTTGTATAAATGAGCTCTTGGTTCTGCATTTCCAACTCAATCTGGTGCACTTCGAGTTCGTGAATGAGTCTGATCGATTCGACTTCAGAGAGTTGCGAAACTGTTCTTGATGATTTCATTTTCAACATCTCTTCGGCCTGTTGGCGAAGATTTTTTTTACTGTCATTTCTTTCCATCTTTACTTTTTCTTTTGCACAGGTAAAACCAGTCTGAATTTTGTCCCGGATAAGCTGTCACTCGTTATTTCAATGGTTCCGCCCATTTCCTTCATGATCTGTTGACATATCGATAAGCCGAGTCCTGTTCCCTTTCCTTCTTCCTTTGTAGTATAGAAAGGAAGCATGATATGATGAATATCTTCAATACTGATACCAATTCCATTATCCGTAATTTCAATGAAGATACACTGATTTTGCTGCCAGGACCTGATTCCTATGAGCATATCAAAATCTTCAATGAGTTTGCTTTTCTTTTCCGTAACGGCATCTTTGGCATTGGTCAACAGATTAAGAATGACCTGCTCAAATTTATACGTATTGCCAACAACGGGTGGAATATGCTGTTCGAGTTGGAGATTCAGGTTAATGCCGTGATGTTTGAATTGTTCCAAAATCAGCGAAGTGGCATTTACGATGCTTGAATTAACATTGAAAGCTGCGAGCATGTAATCATCACGGCTACTCGAGAAGGCCTTTACATGATCAATGATATCCCTGATGCGGGTTATATTTTCGAAAATTTTGTCTGATTTTATTTTAAGGAATTCTGCATCGACCATTTCGGGTTTGGCAATCTCAAATAGAATTCTATCTAGTACCATCGAAATGATATTTAAGGGCTGGTTGATCTCATGGGCAATGCCCGCGGCCATTTCTCCGAGAGTCGTCAGGCGGTCGGTATGGATCTGCTTTGCCTCCATTTTCTTACGGTGTGAAATGTCGCGGATGATGATCATAAATGAAATGGGCGCCCCATGTTGGTCTTGCATAATGGTGGCGCTGATTTCACCGGTAAATATGGATTGGTCTTTCTTTTTAACAATCAACCCGATATTTTGTGTAAAGCCTTCGTTCGCTGTCGTTACAAGCACTTCCCTGAATATTTCATTCGCTTCTGTCGGAACGAATTGAAAAAAATCTTTGCCCACCAGGTCATCTCTGGTATCGACGCCAAATAAATGCAGCCCCATTTCAGAAGCTTCGGTGATAATCCCATTAAGGTCGATTAATACCATTGCATCGGGAGAAGCATTTAACATGGTTTTGTATTTCTCTTCGCTTAGCCTGATAGCCTGCTCTGCCACTTTG
>CAISJJ010000462.1 GCA_903885595.1 uncultured Bacteroidales bacterium | reverse complement strand
TTTCCCATGGTACTAATTTTAACGGCAATTACTAATTTTTACATTTTTTAATAAACCCCCTTTTCAGAGGGGACTCAACCTTTAAATTTCATTGAAACAGATCCCAGTAAAATTAGTTGGTCAAGTAGTTTAATTCCACATTTAGAACAAGGGAATAAAGCAGTTTTTGAACCTCAAAAAATAGTCAATGGGCATTACCGTCCATTTTACAAACAAAATCTTTATTTGGGCGAGAAAATGATTCACAGGCGAGGGCAAATGCAGGAATTTTTCACCAACACTGGTAATGAAAATTTTGTCATATGTGTTCCTGGAATAGGTGTAACAAAAGAATTCTCTACCATTATTACAAATACAATTCCTGATTTAGAACTGATTGGGAAATCACAATGTTTTTCACTCAATTATTACGAAGAACGCCTGAAATCAAGCCCAACCCTTTTTGATGATGCCAATGAAAGCGAATATATCCGCAGGGACGGCGTTTCTGATTTCATCCTTGAACGTGCACATAAAATGTACGGAAACCGGGTAAGCAAGGAAGATATTTTTTATTTCGTATATGGTATCCTGCACAGTCCGGAATACCGTACCCGGTTTACAAATGATCTGAAGAAAATGCTGCCACGGATACCGTTGGTGGAGGAACCCAACGATTTCTGGAAATTCAGCAAGGCAGGCCGGGCATTGGCAGAACTGCATATCAACTATGAGCAGATCCCGCCCTATGAAGGAGTGACAGTAAAAGGCGCTGAAACCGGTTTTTATCGCGTTGAAAAGATGCGTTTTCCAGCGAAAGACCGGAAAGATACCATCATGTACAACAGCAAGATCACAATCGAAAACATCCCGGCGAAAGCGTACGAATATGTTGTGAACGGCAAAAGCGCTATCGAATGGATCATGGAGCGGTACCAGGTAACCATCCACAAAGAAAGCGGCATCAAAAACGATCCGAACGATTGGGCTGAGGAGGTGGGAAATCCAAGGTATATCCTTGATTTGCTGCTAAGCATCATCCATCTGAGCATGAAAACCGTGGAGATTGTGGAATCCTTGCCAAAGCTGAAGTTTGAATGAATATTTTTAATTTCGTCTGCCCGATTGATCAACTATTTTATCATGAAAGCAACAAGCATAAACGAAATAGTTTTTTTCGATCCGGCAATATAAAACAGAACAACTATGGCGCTCCCCATCAACATAAAAGAATTGGTTCACGGCAAAGTAGTGGAATGGGAACGGCTGGAATTTAAGGCAGGTTGGAATCCCGAGGAGATCCTGCATTCAATTTGTGCTTTTGCCAACGATATAAACAATTGGGGTGGTGGCTACATCATTGTAGGCATCGAAACAATGAACGGGGTCCCACAGTTTCCGCCCAAGGGCATTCCGCTTGCCACGATCGATGGTATCCAGGGCGAATTGATTAACATCTGTTATAAAATTCAACCCAACTATCTGCCAATTACCCAGCCATATATAATTGACGGTCGGCATATCCTTGTAATATGGGCTCCTGCCGGTGATATGCGTCCCTATTCCGGTCCTTCTACATTGGGAAATGATGCCCGCAGACAATATTATATCCGGACAGGCTCTCGTAGTATCGTAGCCCAGGGCGTTAATCACACAAGGCTTATTGAACTCACCGCAAAATTACCTTTCGATGATCGTATCAATCAACAAGC
>CAISJJ010000461.1 GCA_903885595.1 uncultured Bacteroidales bacterium | reverse complement strand
CTCCGGCCATTATACTGAACGGAGCTGATAATGTAACCATCGACGGCCGAGTAAACCAAACCGGATCACCGTTGTCGCTTACAATCCGATGCAGCTACAGGCAGGCCATTGTCTTCAACAACGGAGCTTGCAATAATGTTGTAAAACATTGTATTTTAAATGGTTCATACGATAACGCATCAGTGGGAGGGGTAATTGATTTTGATAATACCGGTGGCGGAAATAGCGATAATACGCTGGAATACAACACAATAAGCTATCAGAGAACCCCGGTTTCAGTGGCGCTGAGATCGGAAGGAGCCAACGGCAATGTCAATTCAGGCAATATGATCAGGTACAACAACTTTGGAAATCTTATTTCCGGTACATCAAGTGAAAAGAATGTACTCGCATTGGTCGATTTTAATACAGACTGGACCATCGAGGGAAACAATTTTTATCAATCCTCCAATATTGTTCCAACCGGTGATGGCGAGCACCTTATTATCAGCATCGGAAAGCTTGGCGGAACTTACGCCGGGGACTTTATCATAACCGGAAATTACATCGGAGTAACCGCTGCCCAATGCGGAGGAACCGCCCTCACCAAGACCAATGCAAAAACCAACAATTTCTATCCGATATATTGCAACCTGCCAGCCGGCAGTACCGTTAGCATCCAGGGCAATACCATCAAAAACATTGCATGGTCCAACGCATCGTACGCCAGCGGATATGGTATTTACGCCTATGGCGGGGTGAATGCAAACATTGGAACAATCACGGGAAATACCGTCGGGTCATCAACCGGCAGCGGCTCAATCACGTTTACAAATGGCGCGACGTATGGTGCTTTCACAGCGATAAATTTGAACAACACCGGCACAGCCAATATCCGTAACAATGTCATCGGATCGATAAAAACCGCAGGCGCCGGGTCAGCGGCTTGTAATTTAATCGGTATATCCAGGTACAATACCGGGGCAACCACCATTAAAAACAACAATATCGGCAGCGTGGATGCAAACACGATCAACAGCATGTGGGCCTCTTCAGCAACATCAAGTCAACAGAATGTAAGGATGATTGACGTCAATGGAACAGGGCTTACTGACATTTCAGACAATTCGATCTCAAAAGTAACCAATGCATGCATCGCGACCGATGATGCCACCTATGCTATATTTGCCCATGGCAATGGAAATTATACGATCAACGGGAATGTGATCCGCGATATGACCATCTCCAGCCACGGGAGCGGGGATGCTCTGGTCGGAATTTTTCCTTCAGCGACTTTTACGGGCACATTAACCGTTTCTCAGAATACCATTTACAATCTGACCGCCACCTATGCAGGTTATAGAGGAAGTGTGAAAGGTATTTACCGTTATAACGCCGGAACGGGCGGTTCGGCGCTTTCAGGCAATTTTATTCATGACCTTCATGCCACCGGTGCGAGCGCCACGGGTAAAATAATAGGGATGGATATATCGGACGGTGCGGCAACAGTTTCGAACAATATCGTATCGCTGGGAAACAGCTCCGGGACTGAACCGGCCGAAGTCAGGGGAATTTCCGATAATGCCGGAACCACGGCCAGGAATTACTATTTTAACACCGTATATATTTATGGATCATCAGGCTCTGGAACAAAAAACTCATACTCCTTTTACTGTAGTCCCGCCGGAGGCGCAAAAGATTTCAGGAACAATATTTTCACGAATGCCCGTTCGGGTTCGG
>CAISJJ010000460.1 GCA_903885595.1 uncultured Bacteroidales bacterium | reverse complement strand
TATCTTCATAGAAATACCGTAATGACATGATTGCTTTTGGCGCTACCTGGATCTCATCAAAGAAAAGTAGATCCGTAGCAGTGTTTATGGTAGTATTCAACAGGAGTTCCAGTTCGCTGATGATTCGGACTGGGTCAAGGTTTTTCTCAAAAACCCCGGTCCATTCCGGATGCTTTTCAAAATCAACCGTATGGATCTTTCCATTAAAATGTGTTTTACCAAAGTCCTGTACTGTATATGATTTTCCAACCTGCCGTGCCCCCCGGATGATGAGTGGCTTTCTTTTAGGTGTACGCTCCCATTCTTTCAACTTAAGGGTGAATAATCTTTCCATATCCGTTCATTTTAGAAATACAAGGCAAATTTAGTATAATTACTTTAGATATACAAGGTATATTTAATAGTATTCATTTAGAAAAGCAAGGTAAGACGGTTCCCTGAGACCGGCCTGGCAGGCTTTTACCCAGTAATTTAATCAGTGAAGCTTTTATAGTGTTTTCATAAGTGGGTTAGTTAGGAGCCTGTCGGAGTGATCTGGCAGGCTTTTTTATATCATACAAATTATTGGATACTTTTGCTGTTAAGAGCATAACTACTCACGTTTTGTCTTACAACATTTACAGAATAAGGCGGATTTAATTGCGCCTATAAGGTAAATAAGGCATATGCTCGGAAGTCCCGGGATTGCTAAGTCGATCCCAAATTGGTTTCGCACAAGCCTTATCTGCAACGTTAGCGTTAATTTTAACAAGACCACACCTTTCCAATAAAACAAAAAAATGAAAATAAAACTAGTAGTAATATTAATTCTCCTAGGACAGTTTGCTTTTGGACAAAATAAAGTTCAAAAAATTGACAGTTTAATGAATGCTCTTTTTTCTACTCACGACTTCAATGGAAATGTCTTGGTGGCTGAAAAGGGTAAAATCCTTTATAGCCATAGTTTTGGATTTGCTAACGAAACAACAAAAGAAAAATTGACAGTAAATTCAATATTTGAAACTGGCTCTGTTTCAAAACAGTTTACAGCAATGGTGGAAATTCCTGAAAATGGGTGTGCGCAAAGGAACCAAACCTGGGGGGGCGGTTTCCTTCTCCCTATATCGAAATCCACCAATTAAAAAAGGAGACCTAAATGGCCTCCTTCGTGATCAGCCTGGGATTCGAACCCAGGACGCACATTGCTTATTTCCAGTTATTTAAAAATTTAAATAACATAAGTGCACCGATTTTCTCAAAGAACAAATGATCTTCTATTATGCTAATATACAATGGTTTTCGGAGAATTATACATAAATTTTGATGTTTTTGAAGACTGAAACGCCAACAGAAAAAGAAACCTGAAAAACCCGGGAGATGGATTTTGAGTACACACTTAAACATGAATATATTTGCCAAGTCTATAGTGGTTAATATTCTCAGGTTTCCTATTCTACAGCATGATAAAGAAGGTAGTCCCTTCTGTTTCTGAGGTGGTAAAATCGACTTTTCCTCCAAGGTATTGCTCCCCGAGAATTTTCATGCTATAGGTTCCAATACCTCGCTGAGAGCCTTTGGTGGAAAATGATCGCATAAACACCTGCATTTCAATGTCGCGCGGGATCAATTTTTGATTCTGGACAGAAAATTTCACTTTTTGTGCAACGATGCTGGTCGCCAAAGTAATCGTCTGTCCTTCGGTGCTTGCCTCCAGTGCGTTTTTAACCATATTGTTTAAAACGCGACGCAAAAGTATGGGGTCAGTTTCCACTCTTACGGCAGTCGATTTTTCACTGATCACAATATTTTTGCCTTTCGCAACATCAAGAAACTGAAGATTGCCGGCGATTTTATGAATAAAATCCAGGGAGTCGATGGGTTGAAGATTAACAACCAACTCATGGTTTTCAGCCTGGGCAATAAGTCTTTGGGTTATGATTTCGTCAATAATTTGTTTGCTGAGCGAAGACCCCATTTGAATAAAACTTCGTTGTTCCGATTCGTTCAGGGATTCAAACAATTCGAAAAAACCCTGTACACCCACCGCAGCATTCATAATATCATGAAAAAATATCTTTTCAATGATCGCTCTGCGTTTTCGATCCGTAATATCGACGAATGAAAATATTGTGTAACTTGTATTTTCATGTATAAATGGAGCCGCTGTAACTTCGATATCGAGGAATTTTTCACTGCCATTCACCTTTTCACGAATCCTGCTTTCCGTAATTGTTTTTAATTTCGTTTTCTGAGATTGTATGGTCGCATTCACCGTACCACAGTACCGGCAATGCTCAGTGGTTCCGCATCCACCTTCTTCCTGAAAAGCATACCGGCAACTGATCGCTTCACCAAAACGCTTGCCAATAATATTATCTACACTTTCGGCTTTTACTGATTTCAGCATGGTATCGTTTGCATAAACGATTTGCCTGTTATCATCAAGGATAATCGAAGCAAATGAGATCGAGCAAAAGATGTCATTCATAAAGGAAATTTTATCGAGGCTAAGCTTGCTGTTCAACAGGCTTTCATCTGAACTCCTGGTCGCACTTGCATATTTTGTTTCCATGGCCGATTTTTTAAGATGCTTTTCATCAACAATTTCGCAATTCCCTGATGTGATCCTAACTTAGCTATCATCTCTCATGATGGGCAGGTTATTTTACCTGCTATAAAATTCATAATAGAGCAAATATAACGCATTAGGAAGGAAAATCCAATTCATTCTATTGAAAACGATAAATCATTGTAAGCAGGATGCTATTTATTCTTTAAAATATGAATATGCCAGAAAATTCCTTATTTTTACTATCTGAAAATGAGTCTGATGAAGAAAACAATTCTTGGAGGATAATATGGAAAACACTGATAATACATCAGAAAACGCAAGTCTGCGTAAGAGAGCAGAAGCGATGCCGGAAAAGAAGCGGTCAGAATCAGGTCAGCAACTTTCTGAAATTGACACACTGAAACTCCTTCACGAATTGCAGGTGCACCAGATTGAACTTGAACTGATCAATGAAGAGTTCAACCTGGCAAAAAAACAGGCAGAGGTTACTTCTAAAAAATATACTGAATTGTACGATTTAGCGCCAGTGGGTTATTTTACACTCTCAAAAGAAGGCGTAATTATTGAGTCAAACAATTGCGGATCAAAAATGCTTGGCAAAGAACGCTCAGGTTTAACAAACAGCCGGTTTGGTTTTTTTGTATCCGATGATTCCAAACAAATCTTCAATCTGTTTCTTGAGAAAGTATTCAACAGAAAAACCAAAGAAACCTGCGAGATAACCTTGTTAAACGAAAGAGAATTTACGGTCTATGTTCACCTTATCGGCATCGCTAACGAACCTGGAGATCAATGTTTTTTAACAATGGTTGATATTACCGACAGAGAACTCGCACAGAAATTACTGGCAGAGCAAAATTTCCGCAAAGCCATTGAATTATCCTTAACCAGCGGCATTGCCATTGTTGATAAGGAAGGTCGCCAGATTTATGTCAATCCTTCTTTTTGCAGACTGGTAGGGTGGTCTGAGGAAGAACTTTTGGGAAAAACAGCGCCGTATGTATACTGGCCACCTGAACACCTGCAGACGATAGATAAAGCATTTCAGGCTACGTTGGCTGATAAGGCTCCAAAGGAAGGATTTGAATTGGTGTTTGTTCATAAAAATGGCACTCTGATTCCAGTTCAGGTTATTATTTCACCTTTTAGTGATGGGAAAGAAATATTAGGATGGCAGGCAAATGTTGTGGATATTACCTTACACAAACGAGCGGAAGAGGCACTCCGGGTGAGTGAACAACGATGGCAGTTCGCGCTTGAGGGAGCAGGCGATGGCGTGTGGGATTGGAATACTCAAACCAATGAAGTATTTTTTTCTCACCGATGGAAGGAGATGCTTGGATATAATGATGATGAGATCGGAAATACCATGGATGAATGGAGCAAACGTTTACATCCTGATGACTCGAAACAATGTTATCACGACTTGAACAGACATTACAAAAATGAAACTCCGTACTATCAAAATGAGCATCGTGTTCTGTGTAAAGATGGAACCTACAAATGGATTCTTGATCGAGGGAAAGTAATTGAATGGAATAGTGATGGTAAGCCATTACGGGTAATCGGAACCCTTAAAGATATCAGTGAAAGAAAGAAATCAGAAATTTCATTACAGGGGTCAGAAGAAAAGTATCGTGTCCTGTTGAACCGAAGTCCATATGGCATTTTAGCTATTGATATCGAAACCCAACGGTTTTTGTTTTCCAATCCAGCCGCTTGTAAACTGTTTGGATATACGAATGAAGAGATTCAGAGGCTAAGTATAGCGCATTTAGTGCCAAAGGAGTCATTGGATTTGGTATTGTCAGAATTTGCATCCCAGATGAGGGGTGATAAATCAGTTTCTTTTGCTCAGACCTGCATTAGAAAAGACGGAACGGTTTTCTTTGCCGACATAGCTGGGGCTCCTATTATCCTTGATGGAAGAAAATGCAGCGTCGGATTTTTCAATGATGTGACTGAGCGCAAGCTGGCAGAAGAAAAACTTCATGAAAAAGACATCCAGTTTAGAAAGCTTTCTGCAAATTTACCGGACTTGATTTATCAGTTTACGAGAAGAGCTGACGGAACCTATTTCGTTCCCATTGCCTCAGAAGGCATTATAAATATTTTTGGATGTTTTCCTGAAGATGTTGTTGAAGATTTTACACCTATTGGCAGGGTAATATTCCCGGCAGATTCAGCGAGAGTAATTAGCGATATCGAATACTCCGCTGAGCATTTGACTTACTTTACCTGTGAGTTTAGGGTGCAAATACCCGGCAAGCCAATCCAATGGATATTTTCAAGATCAACACCTGAAAAACTGGCAGATGGGAGTATAACATGGTATGGCTTCAATGCAGACATCACCGAACGCAAACAGGCGGAAG
>CAISJJ010000459.1 GCA_903885595.1 uncultured Bacteroidales bacterium | reverse complement strand
CATCTTCCAAAACCAACGCTGATATCCATCCATGAATACCTGAGCAGCGAAATATATTTCCGCAATCCTCACAAGGAAAAACCTGAGGATTTTTAGTTCCAGATTTATCCATGTTAAAAGGAAAAAAAATTGTTGTAGCCATTACCGGGAGCATCGCTGCCTACAAGATTCCATTGCTTGTCAGATTGCTGATAAAAAATGGAGCAGAAGTTCAGGTTATCATGACTCCGGTGGCTGCCGATTTCGTAACACCCCTCACATTATCCACGCTCTCACTTCGTCCGGTGATCATCGACCCTTTCAAATCAGGGACGGGCGAGTGGAATAACCATGTAGAGTTGGGACAATGGGCAGATGCCATGGTTTTTGCCCCTGTTACTGCAAATACCCTTGGCAAAATGGCCCATGGAATTGCCGACAATTTCCTGATAACGGCATATCTGTCGGCAAAATGCCCGGTTTTTATTGCCCCCGCAATGGATCTCGATATGTTTGCCCATCCCTCTACACAAAACAATATCAGACTATTGGAGTCATTTGGGAACATCATTATCGAACCTCAGACGGGTGAACTTGCCAGTGGCCTGACGGGTCTTGGAAGATTGGAAGAACCAGATAAAATCCTACAAATAATTACTGAACATTTTATTCACCTGCAGGTTTTAGCTAAAAAAAAAATCCTGATAACCGCGGGCCCAACGTATGAGAAAATCGATCCCGTGCGGTTTATTGGAAATTTTTCAACAGGTACAATGGGTTTTGCACTGGCCCATGAAGCCGCCCATCGAGGAGCCAATGTTACATTGATATCCGGGCCGACCCATCTTAAAGTAAACCATCCCGGTATTCACAGGGTGGATGTTGAATCAGCGGAAGATATGCTTTTACAGTGCAGGTCATTCGGCCCTGATTCAGATGTAATTATCATGGCTGCAGCAGTTGCTGATTATTCTGCAGCTAACCAGCATACAACGAAACTTAAGAAAAACAGCTCAAGCCTGAATCTGGAACTTAAACCAACGGTTGATATTCTCAGGGAGTTGGGCACCCATAAAAAAGCCAATCAATTGTTGGTAGGTTTTGCCCTGGAAACCGACAATGAATTAGAAAATGCAAAACAAAAACTGAAATCAAAAAATCTCGATTATATTGTCCTTAATTCCCTGAAAGATGAGGGAGCAGGTTTTGGGTTTACAACCAACAAGATAACGATTATTGATAACCAAGGAATTGTAATCGAAAGTTCATTGAAAACCAAGCAGGAAATCGCCTGCGATATTCTTGATGTAATTGTGTAGTTTTGGATTTTTTCAAACATGACCGTGATGAGATTAATAATGATAATGATACTTCTTGGCTTCTCTGCTTTCCTTTCCAATGGCCAGGAGCTGAACTGTATGATCAGCATCAACACCACCAAAGTAGAAGGAACCGATAAAAAGGTTTTTGAAACCCTGCAAAATGCCCTGTATGAGTTTGTAAATAATCGGAAATGGTCAAACTATAACCTGAAAGCAGAGGAAAAAGTTGAGTGTACGATGCGAATCATTATCGATGAACGACTTGGCGCAGATGAGTTCAAGGGAACAATGAATATTATAGTTCGGCGACCGGTGCTCAACAGTGCCTATAATACCACGTTGCTGAATTCGGTGGACAAAAACATCACGTTCCGGTATGTGGAATACCAACCACTCGACTATTCGGAAGGAACTTTCACCTCTAACCTTACATCCATCATGGCCTACTATTCGTATATCATGCTTGGTTTCTATTTCGATTCATTTGCGTATAGCGGTGGAACTCCTTTCCTTGAAAAAGCACAGGAAATTGTGAATACGGCGCAAAGCACTTCAGAAATTGGTTGGAAGGCGTTCGACAGTGATAAAAATCGTTATTGGCTGGTTAATAACTTGGTAAATCCGGCCAATGCCGGTCTCAGGGATTTCAGCTACAAATACCACCGGTTGGGGCTTGACCAGATGTATGAGAAGGTGGATGAGGGCAGGAAAAGTACCACCGAGGCAATTGAATCGCTCCAAAAGGTCTATAATTCAAAACCCAACCTCTATGCCCTGCAACTGTTTTTTGATGCAAAACGGGACGAATTTGTGAATATTTACAGTGACCAACGGGTAGCTCCAATGGAAAAGTCGACAGTTGTCAATATCCTCCGTGAAATAGATCCTGCCAACAGTTCCAAGTATCAGGCAATTTTAGGATCCAATTGATTTTTTTCAAGTTTTTTTAACGACAAACACCAGATAATCGATGCTTGCCCGATTGATCATTAAAAACTATATTCT
>CAISJJ010000458.1 GCA_903885595.1 uncultured Bacteroidales bacterium | reverse complement strand
ATTTTATCACCTATGCAAGATGGTCTCCCGATGTTTATCGGTCTGTGCCAACCCATGCTGCCAGGCTCAGGGTCATTATCCCCAAAGGCATTGCGTACCGGAGATTCGACAGCCATGTTCCTGATCCCGTGATTGATTCGAATGCCACCAGCACAATCCTTGAATGGAAAACATCTTATCAGAAACTATTGAAAACGGAAATCTTCGCCGATTTCGACAAGGCAATGCCACAGGTGATCGTGGCGCCGCTCGACTTTGAATATGGTATTCCGGGAAACATGACGAGCTGGCAGACCTTCGGCAACTGGCAATACCGGCTGCTGGCCGGACTTGGGGAGCTTCCCGACAGTGAAAAGGAGACCATCCGGGCACTCACCAGGGGGATTACGGAAAAACGTGAAATTGTTCGGATCCTCTATCATTATCTCCAGGACCACACTCGCTACATTAATGTGACGATGGGAATCGGCGGTTATAAACCGTATCCGGCTTCGTATGTTGTCCTGAATAAATATGGCGATTGCAAAGCGTTGACCAATTACATGAAATCCATGCTTGCTGAAGTGTCGGTCAACTCCTTTTACACGCTGGTAGAGGCTGGCACTGAGCCCGGAGAGCTTATTCAAGGATTTACCGGCCCGCAGTTCAATCATGTGGTGCTCGCAGTGCCGGTTGGAAACGATACGATTTGGCTTGAAAACACTTCGGGCATCATGCCGTTTGGCTACATGGGTACGTTCACACAAAATCGCGAGGCGCTGCTCATTTCTGAAAATGACAGCAGGCTGGTCCGGATTCCTGCAATGACAAAAGAGAGCAACCAGGTGGTTAGCCGGTTGCGGTATGAGCTTTATCTGGATGGCGGTACACGGTTAAAGGTTCACAATTCATTCAACGGCAGGAGTTTCGAAAAGTTTATCCAGTTGAATGAAACACTTGCCAACGACCAGAAGGAACGGATCATGCGCGAATATATGCCCTATGACAATTATGAGGTCGTTGCCTGGGAGCTGAAGAAGTTCAACCGTGATACAGCCCGGATCGACCTGAATACAACCCTGAACCTGAATAAATATGTCAAGCCTTTAGGGAATGAATATTTTTTTGAAGTTCATCCGTGCGGAATCCCTGCATTTGGAATCCCTGCGGCCAGAAACCTCCCGGTTTCATTGCCTTTTCCTGTTTATAGTATCGACACACTGGAATATTACATACCTGAAGGATTCATGCTGAAAAAATTGCCCGAAAAGGCAACGGTCTCCTCGCGGTTTGGCCACTATGAAAAAGTGGCGGCAACATCGGGCAGAAAGGCCATGATCACACGTGAATTTGAATTGTACCCGGGATCCTATTCAACCGGCGAATACCCTGAATTTTATGCCTTTATCAAATTGGCCAGGGAGGCCGATGCAACAAAACTCGTACTAAAACCTGCGCCATGAAATCCTTGAAAAAACTCATCTCCCTGCTGATGATTGCATGTTTGATGCAGGTTGCCTGTGCTCAGGACAATGCCCATGAATTTGGCAAGGTCACCCTGGAAGAGCTCCGGATGCGCTATGACAAAGACACCACAGCGGAAGCCGTGGTGCTTTGCGACATTGGCAAATCATATTTCCTGCTTACCGATGAGGGTTTTGAACTGATCTTTGAACGAAGGACAAAAATGAAGATCCTCACCGTGGCAGGGTTGGATTGGGCGGAATTTTCCATCAAT
>CAISJJ010000457.1 GCA_903885595.1 uncultured Bacteroidales bacterium | reverse complement strand
TCTTAAATTGATGTCAAAAACACCTGCTGTAGCATTGCCATAATCGGCCGGAAATGCCGATGTGAAAAAATCGGAATTATTCAGGGCATTCGGATTTAGGGCGCTTACCGGCGCCATCTGGTTGATGGTTCCCTGTTTTTTACACCGGAAACAACCACCTCTTTCAATGAACTTACACTCTCCTCCAGTCCGATTTCGAGAATAACCTCTTTTCCGGCAGAGACCACGATACTCGGAATTATTACTGACTTGTAACCAAGATAGGTGGCCTGCAGATCATACCGGCCGGGTGTAACTCCGGAAATTTTAAAACTCCCGTCAGGACCGCTGGATGCGCCCTTCGGGGGATCTGATCCAAGGATTACCACATTGGCCCCCGGTAATGTGATCAGGGATTGTTTGTCGATCACGGTACCACGGATAACCTGGGTTGGACTTTGCGCATATTCCTTATTTGCAGTCATTAAACTGATCAGAAGAAGTAAAAACTCAATTGTTCTTTTCATTTCCTTATTTTTTGCCGGCAAATTAATGGATGATTCAAAGGGGGGAAAAGATACAAACCGGTGAATTGTTGATTTTACTGGTTGAACTGTGACCAGGATGAAATCTGTATTGTTTATTCAGGATCGGGGCGGAGCAGTATTGACAACTTTTGCGTTACTTTGTAGTAACTTTTGTTGTAGTTCTATCAATAAAGAACAGGTAATGATGAAAAAACTAACAGAAATCCCGCTACACTGGTTGGTATTAACCGGCCTGGTGTTATCAGTGGTAACAAGTTGTAAAAAAAACTATGACGGCGCTGCCCCTCCTGATGATGGTAAAAAGAAGTTAGAAGTATACGCCCATCGTGGTGCACGGAGTTTTGCACCCGAAAACTGTATCCCAGGATACGAGACCGGTCTGGCCATCGGCACGCATTGGGTGGATATGGACATCGTCATGACCAAAGAAGGGGAGGTGCTGGTATCTCACGACATCAGGCTTAATCCCGACATAGTCAGGGATACCGATGGAAATTACATCACCGAAAGAAAGCTGGCGAAGAATCTCACGCTGGCTGAAATGCAGCAATATGATGTTGGCAGTATAGATCCGTTATGCGCTTACGGCAAATATTTCCCTGCCCAGCTTGGCATGGACGGGGTTTACATGCCAACGCTGCGTGAAGTGATTCAATATGTTCTCAAAAAAACAAATGGGAGGGTGGGCTTCCAGATTGAATTTAAAACCGATCCTGAACACAATGACTGGACATACACACCTGCTGAGTTTGCGGCCGCATTATACAAGATCCTTAACCAGGAGAATATCGTAACCAATTGTGAAATACAGTCGTTCGACTGGCGGTGCCTGTACGAATTGCAAAAAATTGATAAAAAGGTAAAAACCGCTTATCTTACCGAATGGGACAACGAGGCGGGATGTCCGAATAGTTTTTTTGATCCTGATCCGGCCAAGGCAGGGCTTTGGACGGGTGGTGTGCTTGTAAAGGATCATAAAAACTCTATTCCCCAGATGGTTAAAGACATGGGGGGTACCTGCTGGGAGCCGGAGGATGTTGAGCTGACGCGCGAGAAACTTGACGAGGCCCACAGACTTGGTTTGAAGGTGGTTGTGTGGACATGGCCTGAACACATCGGTACTGCGTTCGATGTTGCTGTGGTATCAAGAATGATTGATTGGGGCGTTGACGGAATCATTACCGACGACCCGGGTCAGTTAATTTCGATGCTGGCAGCCCGCGGATATTCACTGCCTGAAAAATACCGGTAATACGCGGAATGAGTTAAAGATTAATTACGGGGGAGAAGCTACACTATTTCATTGATGATTGCTGCGATCTTTTCAAAGGCAGTTTCATCCTTCACCACATACTGCTCGGCACCTTTCTGAATGGTTTGCAGGGCAAGCGAGTATTTTTCCTGGCTGGAAAGCATGATTACATGGGCACCATGAAAATGTTTCTTTATAACCTGGAGAATCTCCATCCCATTGGCCGCATCCTTCCGGACTGAATTCAAATGAAAATCCAGGATGATGACATCGGGATTTTCATTGAGGCATTTCAGGCAATCTTCCCCGGTATTAAAAATCCGGACATCGTGAGGAGCCTTTCGGGTAAGGTAATCTTTCAGCGCTTCGGTGAGCATTGTATCATCATCAACGATGAAGATCTTCTTTGGTTTTTGGAATTCCATATGCTGAATTTTTTTGTAAAAATAGCAATCTATTCATTACTGATTGTTGTTTTTAATTCAATTTTTGCAGATTCAGCCATTGAGATCAGCATTTCAACCTTCGTTCTTACTTCGCTGGTGGCAGCTCCTTCCCGGCACTGCTGTTCAACCCCGGTGGCAAGATTCTTTGCCCGGTCCATTCCCATCATGACCCATTTGGTCTTGTAGCCATGAACCTGGGTCGCAATTTCGGCCGGATCATTTGCGGCGAGTGCATCTTTTAATCTGGCAATGAACACAGGGACCGAATCGAGGAACATGCCGATGTACTTCACGATTCGTTCCTGATCGTCTTCACAGAATTTTCGCAGGTAGGTAAGGTCGGTAACAGTACTGTTCAACTCAGGCGCTTGCTCCATATCCTGTCTTTTTACAGGAATGTTCAAGCGTACCGGAATGTTCAGCACCTCTGCAATTCCCCTGATCAGCTGTGAAGCGCTGAAGGGTTTGGGAACACATGTGTTCATGCCCGATTCCCTGCAACGGTCCAGGTCGGCACGAAGTACGCTTGCCGTTAACGCAATGACGGGTATATCCTTTTTAGGTGGGGCCAGTTGTTCCCGGATATATTTTGTTGCCTCAAAACCGCTCATCACCGGCATCTGCACATCCATCAGAATCGCATCG
>CAISJJ010000456.1 GCA_903885595.1 uncultured Bacteroidales bacterium | reverse complement strand
TGCAGTTTATAATCGCTCTGGAAAAGTTTCTGAATACGGAGTGGTAAAGTTTTTTTCACCCTTGGGATTAAAATTTTAAGGACATCTTCCTTGATTTTATCCTGCATCGCCTTTTCGGCCACCTTTTCGGCTTTAGCCGATTTATCTTTTGGCTGGATAAAATCATCATGCTGGGTACTCACAACAATGGTATCGATACGAACCGGTTTCCCGTTGTCGCTATATTCAATGGTCACCTGCGATTTGCTGTCGGGACGAAGATATTTCATCTGCTTTCCTTCGCGGCGTATCTCAGCCAATTCCTGGAGTATGATGTGAGCCAGTTCAATCGACATTGGCATTAGGTTATCCATCTCATTGCAGGCGTATCCGAACATCATGCCCTGGTCGCCGGCTCCCTGGTCCTCTTTCTTCTCGCGAACAACGCCCTGGTTGATATCGGGCGACTGCTCATGAATGGTTGAGATCACACCGCACGAATCGCAATCAAAACGGTATTCGGCCTTCGTATAGCCTATTTCACGTACAACACGGCGGGCAGTTTCCTGCACATCCACCCATCCCTGGGTTTTTACCTCGCCTCCACAAACAACAAGACCAGTGGTCACAAAAGTTTCACAAGCCACCTTCGACTCCGGGTCCCATTTCATGAATTCATCAAGCAGTGCATCCGAAATCTGGTCGGCTACTTTATCAGGATGTCCTTCTGATACGGACTCCGATGTAAATAAATATCCCATATGAAAAGAATTACTAATTACTAATTACTAATTACGAATATTTTGTCACGCGTCACGTGTCACGTGTCACGTTTTTTGTCAAGTGTCACGAAATGTCTGGGATTTGAGATTGACGGGAGGAAAATTTGTTTTAGCATTTTTTTCCAGTGGTTGCAATCAATCAAATCTGTCCACTATTCTGCTGCAAAGTTAAAAAAAAATTATAAATGGCATATTATTCTGTCAGAATCATTCTTTTTGTATCGACCTCCATCCCATCGCAGATCAGGCTGTAAAGATATATGCCCGGCTTCATTTCATTTCCCGACAACATGGTTTCACCCTTTTGAGCAACGAGGTCAGGAATAGTCTTCAAAAAGGCGCCCTGGATCGTGAAGATCATGATGGATGCATTCCTGACGCTGGAATGAAGCCTGTACCTGATGATTGTTGTTTTAGTAAATGGATTCGGCGCATTCTGAAAAAGAGCTGATCCTTCTCCGTCATCCGTCGATTCTTTCAGGGATTTTTGCGAACTGTTAACATGTTTTGTGGGTGAGTAGGCCTGGCAGCAGGAATCTATTTTACTGTTCAAAACTTTAATCGATTCGATCAGAAGCGGGATAAGTGCATTATATTCAACCGCAAGGGTTCCGTCGGGCATGGTCCGGACCGTTTCGGGCGCGATTTGCTGAACCTCCTGGGCAATGACACCGAAATGCGGATAATCGGTTTCTTCCTTTAGTCGTTGTGTAATTCCCGGTTTAACTTTCGTGGTATCTTTCCAATCGTCCTTGCTATTTGGAAATTTGTGTACAACGCCATATTTGTCGATGATGGTGACAGAATCCTTTAGTCTGCTTTCCCCAATCAGTTTATAAGAAACACCCCTGAGACCCAAAACCATTTCGAGCGGGTTAGTAAGGTCTTCAATATTTTCATAAAAGCTCAGGTCGGCCCCTGAATGAAACCCTCCGCGTCCGAAACGGTACCCGTCGCCCCGGTCGTATGAGTTGAAGAACAACCCGTACTGATCCTGAACAATGTTGCTCAGCTGAAGCACATGGTTCACCTTTACCAGATTCGACCAGGAATAAGCGCCATACGACTGGGTGTACTGATAGGTAAATCCGTTTGGCTGCATATTCAAACCGAAGCCGCCAATATTAAGGCCGCCGATGATGATATCACCACTGGGAAAGATCTTGATCGCTCCGCCCTGCGAAAATCCGGTTATGGTGATTATGAAAAATCCTATAACCTGTAAAAAACGCTTTTTCATTTCTTCTGAGGTTAAATTATTCCTTGTTTCCTGTAGGACCTGCCAGATTATTGGAAAATAAATTAGGATTTGCTGTGATCGCCCGCGCCGAAAAGGTG
>CAISJJ010000455.1 GCA_903885595.1 uncultured Bacteroidales bacterium | reverse complement strand
TATTGGTAGAACGATGAGGTTCAGGAGCATTTCGCGCCGTAGGTGCGAAATTATTTCCCTGAGAATCAAATCCAAAATGCATTGCGCACCTACGGCGCGCTGAGTTCGGGGTGGGGGTGTACGGGCTACCAGAATCTGGCTCCTACGGAGCCTGAAAGGATTATTGAAAACTGTATCCTCAAACAGGAAGGATCTTGCTAAATTGAATTCTTATGGTTTAATTACACTCATTCAATTAAACTTATCACCAAAAATCAGAGCAATCCCTTAATCCGTTTAATTTGCGTTTCGAAATGAATAAACTTATCACCAAAAATCAGAGCAATCCCTTAATCCGCTTAATCTGCGTTTCGAAATGAATAAACTTATCACCAAAAATCAGCGTAATCTAATAATCCATTTAATCTGCGACTCAGAATAAAAAAGATCCCACATTGCAAAAAATCAGCGAAATCCATTAATCCGTTTAATCTGCCATCAAGAAACCATGCACAATTATCACTCAGCGAAATCTAATAATCCCATTAATCTGCGATATGGACCTGCAAGAATTAACCTATAACGTTTGCGACCTTACGAAAGAGGCCGGTGAATTTCTGAAACAGGAGATCACGAAACTGAAGTCGACCGATATTTTGTCGAAGGGGCTGCACAATTACGTTACCTATGTCGATAAGGAATCGGAGCGGCGTCTTGTTGAGCGGCTTTCAGCGCTTCTGCCGGGCAGTGGTTTTATTGCCGAAGAAAATGCCGCACTCAGGCCGGGCGAGTACACCTGGGTGATCGACCCGCTCGACGGAACCACTAACTTTATTCACGGGGTCCCTTTATATTGTATCAGCATCGGGCTGATGCATCATGACGAGACCATTCTTGCGATGATATATGAGCCAAACCTGCAGGAGTGTTTTTATACCTGGAAATCGGCGCCGTCATATCTTAACGGGGAGATCATCAGCGTATCGAAAACGCCGGCCGTCAACGAAGCCCTTTTTGCCACCGGGTTCCCCTACTATGATTACCGCCGGCTCGACGATTACCTGGCCATTTTCAAACATCTCCTGCAAAACAGCCGCGGAGCCCGCCGTTTAGGATCAGCTGCCGCCGACATGGCCTACACGGCGTGCGGCCGGTATGATGGTTTTTACGAATACGGACTCAGCCCCTGGGATGTGTGCGCCGGTGCCCTGCTTGTACAAAATGCAGGCGGGGTAGTCTCTGATTTTTGTGGCACAAAAAACTATATCTTTGGCAAACAAATCATTGCTGCAAACAACGCATTGTATTCTGAATTTTTAAAGCTATTTGACGCATGGAAACACGAATTGATTTAATCCAGGGTGACATTACCAAACTTAAAGTTGATGCCATTGTCAATGCAGCCAATCCCTCCCTCCTGGGAGGTGGTGGTGTCGATGGCGCCATTCACAGCGCTGCCGGCCCCGGATTGCTGGAGGTATGCCGGCTGCTGGGCGGCTGCAAAACCGGCGAGGCCCGGATAACCAAGGGGTATAAACTGCCTGCCCGGTTTGTGATTCACACCGTGGGGCCCGTATGGGGCGTTGGCGATCGCAACGAGTCGGAATTGCTGGCCGGCTGTTACCGGAAAAGCCTTACTCAGGCCACGGTACATGATTGCAAAACCGTCGCTTTCCCAAATATCTCAACAGGGGTGTACCATTTCCCCAAGGACCTCGCTGCCGAAATTGCCATCCGGGAAGTAAAAAAGTATCTTGAAGCTAACACGGTACCCGAAAAGGTGATTTTTGTTTGCTTCGACGATGAGAACTTTGCCATTTACAAGCAATTGCTTGATATGTAACCGCTTCGGCCGGTGCAATTTCCTTCGTAAACGCTGTTACCACCTATCCGTTCAGGCGTCAGTTGAATCATGAATAAAACACTGCTCATCATATTGTTCTGCCTGCCATGGCTGGCGCTGTTTGCCCAGGCTGAAAAGAAAAGGATCACTGCCATTGTTTCGGGCGAAGCCATGAAAATAGATGGCATCCTTGATGAAACATCCTGGAAATCAGCCCCTGCCACAAAAGATTTCGTGCAGCGGATCCCCTACAACGGGAAACCGGCCACCTATGGCAGCGAGGTACGGTTTTTATACGACAACAGCGGGCTGTATATTGGCGCAATGCTGTACGATCCGCACCCCGACAGCATCCTGGCCCAGATGGGCCTGCGCGATGCCTCTGACCTGAATGCCGACAATTTCATTTTTATCGTAAGTCCCTTCAACGACGGACTTAATGCCTTCTGTTTCATGGTATTCGCCTCAGATGTGCAGAGCGATTTCAAGCTTTCAGGCGCCGACGGAAATGATGATTTCAGCTGGGATGCCGTTTGGGTTAGCAAAGCCCGCAAAAATGACCAGGGCTGGGTTGTGGAGATGAAAATTCCCTATTCGGCCATCCGCCTGCCGGTGCAGCCTGTACAGGAATGGGGAATAAACTGCCAGCGCGAGATACGCCGTTACCGCGAAGTAAGCAACTGGAACCTGATCGATACCAAGGTCTCAGGGTTTGTGAACCAGTGCGGGATCCTCGACGGGATCCGCGATGTAAAACCGCCGCTGCGCCTGTCGGTTTCCCCCTATCTTTCGGGGTACCTGCAAAACAGCCCGGGTGAAAACTCCTATGGATTGTCCTACAACTACGGGGCCGATCTGAAATATGGCATCAACCAGAGCTTTACCCTCGACATGACCCTCATCCCCGATTTCGGACAGGTACGGTCGGATGACAAATATTACAATTTCTCCCCCTATGAGATCAGGTACGACGAACGGCGCCAGTTTTTCACCGAGGGCACCGAAATGTTCAACAAGGGCGGAATCTTTTATTCGCGGCGGGTCGGAGCCGAGCCAAAGGGATATTTTCAGCCGTATGATGAACTCAGGGTTAATGAGGAGGTGGTTGAAAATCCGAACCAGACCAAACTGGTGAATGCCACCAAGGTATCGGGAAGAACCAGCGGCGGACTGGGCATCGGGGTGTTCAATGCCATGTCGGCCAACACATGGGCTACCATACAGGATACGATGACGGGCGAAAGCCGGCGCGTGATGACCCAGGGATTCACCAACTACAACATGTTTGTCCTGGATCAGAACCTTAAAAACAACTCCTACATCGATTTCCTGAACACCAACTATTTCATGCCCACCGAAGGGTACACGGCCAATGTGACCGGCACCTCCTTCAAATTCGCAAACAAGGCCTATACCTACGCCTTGCAGGGCGACGGTTTTATCAGCCAGAAATATTACAGCCACGATGCACCCGAATTCGGGTACCATTACTACCTCGGTTTTGGCAAGATCTCGGGAAATTTTAAGTTTTCATACGAGCAGGTCCTTGAAACAGATACGTACGATCCCAATGACATGGGATTCAATATCAGGAATAACCGCTTCGACAACACGGCCAAGGTGGAGTATAATCTCTATGATCCGTTCTGGAAGCTGCTCAATATTTTCAACAATGCCAGGGTGCTTTATAATTTCCTGTACGAAGGAATGAAATTCACCTCCCTCACCCTCAGTGCCGAAAGCAACACCACCACGAAGAAATACATGAGCCTGGGAATTTATGCCGAAACGCAGCCTGTGCCGGGGCACGACTATTACGAGCCCCGGGTTGACGGATGGATGTATATCGCACCCACCTATGAACGGGCGACCACCTGGTTTTCGTCTGATTACCGCAAGACATTTGCCCTCGATGGTTCGCTAAGCGGCTATATTGCAAATAATTACCATATGACCGGCTATGGGTTCACCCTTGAGCCCAGGTACCGAATTTCGGACCGGATCATGCTGCTCTACCATATTTATTACGACAGAATTCTGAATGATGTCGGCTATGTTGATCAGTCCATTGATTTGACAGCCGGCCCTACGATATATTTCGGGCGGCGCGACCGGCAGAGTGTCACCAACATTCTGGAAGCCAATTATATGATCACCAGCAACATGAGCATTGATATCAGGGCAAGGCATTACTGGGTTACGGCGCCATATTACTCCTTCTACATCCTTCAGCGCGATGGCACCCTGCAGCCGGGCACCTATCCCAAAGACCCTGACGTCAATTACAACCTTTTCAACATCGATTTAACCTACATCTGGAATTTCGCACCGGGAAGCCAGCTATCGGTGATGTGGAAAAATGCCATAAACACCATGGATAACGACGTTCTATATAATTTCTTTGAAGATTTCGGACGGACGATCAATTCGCCGGCATCGAACAGTTTTTCGATCAGGATATTATACTATCTGGATGCACTTTATTTTAAGAAGAAGAGAAAGGAAGCTGGCAAGATGGCAAGCTGGTAAGCTGGTAAGTTGGCAAGCTGGTAAGCTGGCGGTTCAGAAAGGGAAGTTCACTTCGACCCGGGTTCCGGCGGGGTTTCCGGAAGAGTCGAACAGGTCGGTGATGGTGTAGCTCAATTTGCCCTGGTCTTCGTTATCATTGTACAGGCGGATGCGTGTGTTTATGGTGTCGAGTCCGCCGGAGGCCACAATGTTGTCGACCTTTTTCTGAAGCTCGCCGGCTTTTTTCCTGCCAATGCCATTGTCTTCAATGATGACCCCGAAGTAGTCGTCACCCGATTTTCGTACCATCAGCTTCAGCACGCCCACTCCTTTCCGTTTCAGCAACCCGTGTTTGATTGCGTTTTCAACAAAAGGCTGCAGCATCATGGCGGGGATCGTGGCCATGTCGAGCGGGAACAGCGGATCTATATCGGTTTCACAGGTGAATTGTCCTTCAAACCGCATTTTTTCCAACCCGATGTAGAAATTTACATACTCCAGTTCTTCGGCCAGCGGAATGAAATCCTTGTTGGCATTTTCAAGGGTCTTCCTTACGAATTTTGAAAACATGGAAAGGTAATAGAGGGCCTTGTCAACATTGTTGCTCAAAATATAACTCTGGATAGAATTTAAAGCATTGAACATGAAATGAGGATTCAACCGGGCTTTCACTGCGTTCTGTTCAATCTGGCTGAGCTTAAGCATGAGCGCGGCTTTTTCTTTTTCCTGTTTCCTGATCTGCCGGGTTCGCCACCTCCATAAAAGGACACCCGTCGCGGTAAGCAGGATCATAACTTCCAGGATGAACCAGAGGGTTGAATAGAAGGGTGGTTTGATCATAAAATTGTACGAAAGCCGGCTCACCTGGCTTTGATCAGCGTAGTTGACCGACTCCACCTCCAGCCGGTAACTGCCGGGATTAAGGGTGGTGAATACTGCCCTGGATTGCAATGAGAAATCAGTCCACCGCGGAATGGCAGGTAATAGGCGGTACCTGTATCTTTGCTGACCGGCATCCAGGTAGTTCAATGCATCGAAATAAAAATCGAGGTTGTTCTGATCGTGCGAAAGCCGCAATCCTTCTGGAGGTGATCCAAACCAGGCGCCGATGACATATCCGGGTATTTTGCTTAATGTCACATTGTTTATTTCCAATCCCGTCAGGACCAATTTCATGGGATGGGTCTTGTGTTTGCTGATTATTTCATGACTGATGCGGCAAATACTCTTATCAGTAGCAACCCAAATATCACCTGATGAATCAACCGCCGCCTGTTTACCGTTCATGTCTGAGTACCCTGTTTCGTGCGAGAAAAAACGTACCTCCGCCTTACCTGTCGCATACAACTGATCAAGGTTAACCAGGTTCAACCCCTTATTGGTGCCTGCATAGAGGTTGTGTTCATGATCGGTTTGAACCCACAGGATGCTCTTCCCAACGATCCCGTCATTCGCGTTCAGCCTGCTGATCACCTTCAGATTATCTCCATCCAACCGGCAAATGAACAGCTCACCGTTATTTGACCCCGCGATGATATTCTTCCGCCCGTCGAAACAAATATCATTGATGCCCGTTGGTAGGCCTGCAACCGATTTGCTGAATGCATAATTCCTGCCATTGCGGGTAAGGTAAAGTCCGCCCGTGCGGCTTGCACACCATATCTCATCACCCCTGGAAATCATGCGAACAGGGTTAGCCGGGGCATTGTCCCTTTTGGTATGATAATAACACCGGTCGGGATACATCACCCCGGGGTAAATGGCACAATGCATGATCCCTTTATCCCAATAAGAGGACATGAATAGCGAATCGCTCTCATCGAAGGCAAAAACCCAGGCATTATTTTGTATGGGGATCACCTCAGGTATGACCAACCTGCTTCCTTCAGGAAAACAGTTTAACCCCCACCCTCCCGAAAAAAAGATGTTCTTGCGTGAATCTTCTTCAATTCCATAAAATGAAATGGCCGACGTGTCGTTCGCATACTTTGCCATTTCAAGACCAGTGTTGGCATACCTGACAGGATCATAGAGGGAACCGGGTGGAAAAGCCGTATCTGTTGAAGAATCGGGAAGTATCTGACGGTAAGGATTCGGGTAAGGGTATTTGCGCGTGGCAATCAATTCATCATATTTCACGAATGAGCCATCCGGGTCTTTTTGGTGGGCTGCCAACCGGGGGTGCGCATTTTTAAAAGCCGCATACTGAGCCGACTTGATTTGACGGTTAGGATAGATAATAAAACTCCCGTCCCCATTTTTTCTGATAATTTCACGGGAAGTGGCGATCCACAGGTTATCGTGCCGGTCGGCATGGATGTCATTAATATTCAATACGGAAAGACCGAACCATGCGTGAGTGTACCATTCAAAATAAGGGAATGGCATTCGGAAAAGACCCTGGTGAAGGGTGCCTATCCAAATACAACTATAGACCGGATCGTAATAAACAGTCCACACCGAAGGATCAGTAATGCCCACCTTTTTGTCCAGGCGTTCGATTTTTTTGCCGTCATACCGGTAGAGGCCTCCTGGCATTCGAGGCGTGACCGGAGAATCGGGCCAGGCAGCAATCCAAACATTTTTTTCACCATCCACAGCCATATGAAAAACCTGGCCGATACTGTCAAAAGAGGATTGAATGCCCTTGTTGCACACCCTGATACCCGCTCGTCCCCAGCTCCACACTGTATCGCCATTCATTCCGGTGACCGGAGAACAGCTAGGAATTCCAGTATATTTCCCGGCGGCGGCAACCTCCGTAAATTTATGTATGGCCGGGTAGTATCTGAAGATACGGGGTGATCCATAGGCATACAATTCAATGCAGTTGTCCAATTCGAGAAAACCGAGTACAGTATACATATTGCTTTGTATAGCTGAAACACCAAGCGAATAAAACCTTTTCCCGTCGAATGCACTGAAACCTTTATTGGTACCCACCAGCAATAAGCTGAACTTTGGCGACCACCAAACCCGCCTCACCTCATTGCTGACCAGTCCGTCTTTCATACTGTAGTTGGTGAATATTTTTCCATCGAACTTCGAGATCCCTCCTCCCATGGCACCCATCCATAGGTTGCCCCTGTTATCCTCGGTGATGTCGAAAATGTTTTCAGCGGCCAATCCGTCGGTTTTATTATAGACGATGAACTCCCGGCCGTTGAACCGGCACAGTCCCGCTCCCGTTCCTATCCACATGATCTTCCTTGAATCCGTGAACACCGATCTGACAATATCCGAGGGCAGCCCATCTTCGATGGTGAAGTTTCGCGCATAGTATTGCTGACCGTTGCCTGTGAATGCTGAAAGCAGCAGTACCGGGAATATACTGATCCAAAAAAGAAAACTTCGAATATCGGGGTAAGCGGGTAGCGATTGCATGGTTCAGTCCCTGGCCTTCGTGAGCGCTTTCACAAACTCCTCGTTGCGCCGGGTGGCAATCTCGAGTTCGAGACCGTTTTCAAGCGTGACTTTATGTCCTTCGTTGCGGTTGTAGCTTTTTACAAAATTCAGGTTGATGAGGTACGACTTGTGAATGCGAAAGAAATAGCGGGAAGGGAGCATCTCCTCCACGATCTTTAATGAGCGCGATACGAGAATAAAATCTCCCCTGACGGTGTGTATCTTGGTATAGTTATCATCCGCCTCGCAGTAAATGATCTGGCTGACCTTCTCCATCTGGTATCCCGAAAGCGTGGGGAGTGCGATTTTAGCGCCGATGTCGGATCCTATGCTGAGATTGTTGAGCAGGTTTTGTATTCTTTGATAGTTATTCTCCTCATTTTTCCTCTTACTGAACCTGGAAATCACCCCCGAAAGTTCAGTTTGATCGAGTGGTTTTAACAGGTAATCAAAAGCCGAAAACCGGATTGCATCGATAGCATAATTTTTAAAGGCCGTCAAAAAGACGACTTCGAAGGGAATGGCATCAAAGTATTCAAAAAGTTTAAACCCATTCTCAACGGGCATCTCGATATCGAGGAATACGATATCGGGCCTGAGTTTCTGAATGGCGTACACCCCCTCTTTGATTGATTCGGCCAGCGCCAGAACTTTCAGCTTTTTGGGCAAATACCTTTGGACGATCATGTCGAAGGTTTCCCTGGCCTTCTTTTCATCGTCAATTAAAATACAAGAGATCATTCCGGATATTTTTATCAAAGATAAACTATTATCTGCAGTACTTCGGCATAACCTGTAAAAAGAAACAGTTTAACAGGAAAACGGGAGAATGTTTTCTACGGTCTGATTGGGAGTTAACATTTTATGCCGGGATCTCTTTGCATTTTTTTTAGCGTTGATATGACTTTGATGGGTGTAAGTAGAATGAATAACATAATTTTTTTGACTTTTCGTTTTTTGATCATATCTTTACTGTAAATATGTATCTAAAAAAAATCCGTATGAAAAAAACAATAAGTTTTTGCATGTTGCTAATTATCTTTTGCAATGTTGCTTTTTCGCAGGTTGGAATCAATGCCGACAACAGTAATCCCGACAATTCAGCCATGCTCGATGTAAAAAGTACGGCCAAAGGCATTCTTTTTCCCAGAATGACGACATCTCAGCGCCTGGCGGTTATTTCTCCTGCCGAAGGTCTTCTTGTTTATGATACTGACCTGGGCGCTTACCATTATTATCATGCAGGTGCATGGCTGCCGGTTACAACTGGTTCAACCGGATGGCAACTCACCGGGAACTCCGGCCTTAATCAGGCGACCAATTTCATTGGGACCATTGATAATAGCCCCCTGGTTTTCAGGGTTAACAACGGGGTTTCCGGGAAAATAGAACCAGTTTCATGGGGAGGCAATACCAGCATTGGATACAATTCATTATTTTCCAACAATACAGGATGTTCCAACGTCGCCATGGGAGCGGGTTCATTGTACTCCAATACAACCGCAAGCAATCTTGTTGCCATTGGCGACTCAGCATTGTTCTACAACGGGTCCGCACCATCGTATTCATCCGGAGGTTTCAATAATACAGCTGTTGGTTCAAAAGCGCTGCATTTCAATGGGTCAGGATCATATACATCAGGGTTTAGCAACAACACCGCTGTTGGTTTTAACGCATTGTATTCAAACACCTGGGGTGAAAATAATACTGCAGTCGGATCACGAGCGCTTTATGCCAACCTGGGAACCTTTAATACAGCCCATGGAGCCTCGGCACTGTATGCTAACACTTCGGGATACCAAAATACAGCTAACGGGGCTTTTTCACTTTCTTCCAACACTACCGGCTGGAGTAACACGGCCCAGGGTTTCTGGTCACTTAGCCAAAACTCCGAGGGATACTATAACACAGCCAATGGCAGTATGGCGCTTTATTTGAACACAACGGGTTTTAGCAACACAGCCACCGGAGCCTGGGCGCTTGTCAATAATACCGGATCTTCAAATACAGCCAATGGCAGTTCGGCGCTCTTTCGCAACACCTCAGGATATTCAAATGTCGCCATGGGAGCGGGTTCATTGTACTCCAATACAACCGCAAGCAATCTTGTTGCCATTGGCGATTCGGCATTGTATTACAATGGATCTGGTCCGGTGTATTTTTATGGTGGCTTTAACAATACAGCAATTGGCTCTAAAGCGCTGTTTTACAATGGGTCGGGATCTGGCACATCAGGGGCCAGCCATAACACTGCTGTTGGTTATAAAGCGCTTTATTCCAATACCTTTGGCGAAAACAACACGGCCGTCGGATCAAGAGCGCTTTATGCCAATCTTGGGATCAATAATACAGCCAATGGGTCCTCAGCACTTACAGCCAACACTTCGGGATCTCATAATACCGCTCATGGCGCCTTTGCGCTTTCTTCGAATACAACGGGATCAAATAATACTGCCGCGGAGATGCCTCACTGAATCAAAACTCCACAGGAAGCAACAACACCGCCACTGGCAGCATGGCGCTTAATCAAAACACCACGGGATCCAGCAATACCGTTGCCGGAGGCTGGGCGCTTGCATATAACAGCACCGGGTCGTCCAACACAGCCAATGGAATTTCATCGCTCTTTTGGAATACATCAGGCTATTCAAACGTGGGCATTGGGGCAGGTTCTTTGTTTTATAATACAACAGTAAGCAATCTTGTGGCCGTTGGCGATTCAGCATTATACTCCAACGGGCTTGGCGCCGTTGGAAACCAGGCCACATCGAATACTGCAATTGGTTCAAAAGCATTGTATTCCAACACGACAGGCAGCAGGAATACCGCCTTAGGTAAAAATGCCGGCTATAATTCAAATTCAGGCGATAACACAAGCATAGGATATTTTGCAGGTAATAATTTTACATTTACATCCTGTACATTTCTTGGATCATTTGCTTCACCCGCCGCAAATGGATTATCGAACTGCATGGCACTGGGTTATAATGCAGTTGCCACAGCATCCGACAGGGTGGTGATAGGCAATACTGCGATTACCAGTATCGGGGGTTATGCCGGCTGGACAACCTTCCCTTCGGATGCCTCATTCAAGAAAAATGTCAGGGAGAACGTTCCGGGGTTGGAATTTATCAGCACCCTGCGCCCGGTAACTTACAACATCGATGTGAATGCAATCGATACTAAGCTCAATGCCGGCAAGGAAACATCGCCTGGCGACGGTGACAAGACAAGTGAAGAATCGCCTGAAGAAAGGGAATCGAAAGCAGCAAAATCAACGATTGTTTATTCCGGTTTTATCGCGCAGGAGGTTGAAGCCGCTGCCAGGAAGGTCGGATATGATTTCAGCGGGGTGGACGCACCGCGTGATGCCGATGGATTCTATGGGTTACGTTATGCCGAATTTGTAGTCCCTCTGGTAAAAGGAATGCAGGAACAACAGGCTGTTATTGAAAGTCAGCAGCGTCAGATAGACGAACTGAAACAGCTGGTCAGCGAACTGAGCCGGAAAATAAATGAAAACATGGGGAACAAAACAACACGGGAAGAACTCAACTGACACCAAAAAAATAACAGAATAACGAATAGTGAATATTGATCACCGAAGTTTGAAGTTTTCACTGCATGATTTTTTGAATACTGATTAATCGCAATCCTACCAGAACCCCTTCGTCAGGGATGTACTATAAATGACCTCATCCTCCAGCTCCTTCTCCTTGGAGGAGAAGGAGGGGCGGTGCTAAATATATAATAGTCAGTAACATATGCTATAACACACCTCCCCTTCTCCTAAAGGAGAAGGGGTCGGGGGATGAGGTCCTTATAATCCAGCCCTAACGGGTTTGGTTTGGGTCAAAAATGACAAACCCAATGAGATGGAATACTGGTATGATTATGCTCAGTCAATTTTTGAATAACGAATATTGAATATTGATCAACGAAGTTTGAAGTTTTCACTGCGTGATTTTTTGAATAATGATTGATCGCAATCCTGCCAGAATCCCTTCGTCAGGGATGTACTATAAATGACCTCATCCTCCATCTCCTTCTCCTTGGAGGAGAAGGAGGGGCGGTACTAAATATATAATAGTCAGTAACATATACTATAAAACACCTCCCTTTGACCAGGGTTTCAGGCGCTGTAAACCGGCAGGAGGGGTATTTTCCTGTCGTTAAAATACCGGGCGGCCGATTCGGCGCTGCGGGTAAAACCCAGCAGGAATCCGCCGCCACCCGAGCCGCAGAGTTTGAGCGAGAACATCCCGGTTTGCAGTCCTTCGCGCCAGGCAGGCTGCAGATGCGGCGGAACAAGGTGTCTGAGCTCTGTAATCTGAAACATTGACAGCCGGCCGATGGCATTCCACGAGGCATCGATGCCGCCGCTGAGCCAGTCGCTGATGCACGAACCGGCCAGACTCCTGAAGAGCTCCCCCTTGTCATTGTATTTCGCGCCAGGTCCGAACCGTTCGAGGAAGTCGTTTACCAGCGGGCCCGTGCGCCCCTGCATGCCCGAATCGACCAGGAACACCGCACTGTTGCGGGATGAAGAAGGCCGGGGAAGAACCGCCGGGGCAACCGCACCGTCACCACCCGGTAGCAGGGCCGCTTTCAAAAAGGATTCGGGTGGATCGAAGAGATGAAGATCAGCCGGGGCTATCTTACCGTCACTTTCCAGCAGCAGGGCCATTTTCAGAAAGGAGACGAGCGGATCGAAGCCGGAACTCCTCCCGTGAAAAAAGGATTCCATCAGCCCGAAGGTTGTGCGAAGCGATGCAAGGTTCCCGTAGCCGGAACGAAGTACCGGTGAAGACCCATCTATATCAACGGACTCAAACGCCCCCTGCCGGTCAAGTCTGTAACGGTCGTACACGGCGGCACACAGCGCGCCGGAGCTGCCCATGCCGTATTGCTGCGGGATTTCCGATTCCAGGTAAAGCCCGTTACCGAGGTCGGCCCCGAAGCGTTCAAGGTCAAGTAACAGGTTGAAAATATGATGATTTTCAACAAAGTAGTTCAATAACTTCCGCAACTGAAGGTTACTATCCATCGGCTGCACCGGGTTCGCTGAAGGCCCGGGCAGCAGGGGTGATACGCCAGGCTCATCCTGCAGCGGTTGCAGTTTTTCAGTGGTCTCCCGATTCGGGAACTTCAGTGCTGCTTGAAAGCGGTTAAAAGGCATGCTGAGCGCAGGTGAGCCCAGGAGCAACGAATACTCCCCGAAAAGGAGGAGTTTGGCGGGAAAATGATCATCAGAGGAATTCATCACCATAAACAGGTAAAAAATATCGATTTACGTGGATTGAAAGTACCTGCGATCCGGGTCCATGTATTTTTTGTTCTCATAGTCTTATCTGGTTAATACCGGTGGCTCCAGTGCGACAGGGCCGGCGCCACATGCATCGAAGATCACGCGGCCCTCTTCGCAAAGTGGCTGCAGGTCGCCGGTAATGAAATTTTCAACCTGCCGGGCCGATGCATGCGGATAGAGCAGGTGCACATTAGCCCCTGCATCGAGGGTGAAAAAAAGCGGCAGTCCGCTCTTCCTTGATTCACGAACACGATGCATGATTTCTATCGTGGCGGGCTGCATCAGGATCGCACCCGGGCAACCGCTCATCAGCAGGGCATGCAGGGTAAGCGCCTCGCACTCGGCGACCGCACCAAGCTTTTCGAAATCATTGGCTGCAAGCGCTTCCAAAGCTGCGCCAAAGTTCCGGTTTGCCTGGCCGATGCGCCCTTCAAGGAAGGGATGGCCGGTCATGGCGGCGTGACCCTGCGAACTCGACAACTCCTTGGGCCGTGCCGAAACAACCAGGATGGCGTCGTGCATAGATAACATCTCTGGATGAATTTTTTCGGCCAAAGGAACCGCCCAGTCATCAGATGACACTTCAATAAGGCTCGTCTTACCCCAGGCTGTAAAGCCCCCGTATAACGAACGGCAGGCGCTTCCCGACCCAAGCCGCGCAGCATAGGAAGCCATGTGACGGAGTTTTAAAAGGAGAGGCGTTTCGGGTTTCGCGTTTTGCGTTTCGCGTTTTGCGTTTTGCGTTTCGCGTTTCGCGTTTTGCGTTTCGGGTTGGGATGGGCCGGGATTGAGGGGGTTAATCTCAAATAATTCCGGTGATGATATCTTTAAGGCTGCTTCGAGGATGCACAGTGCGAAAGCACTCAGCCCCGAGGCCGAAGAGGCGATGCCCGTAGAATGGGGAAAGTGGTTCCGGGTGTGGGCGGTAAAGGTAAGGTTTGGCAGGAAGGGGATCTCTGTTTCAAGCTGTTGCAACAGCGCCCGCATCTTGGGTAAAAATGAATGAAAGGGATCGCCGTTCACCGAAACGAGGCCCTTGGCAGCCTGGTGTGCCGACACGTGCACGCTGGTTTGCGTCACCGCCACGCCAAGGGTCATGCTGAGCGAAGGGTTTACAGGCTGTTGCCCTGGTTTTTTTCCCCAGTATTTGATGATGGCGATGTTCGACGGGCTTTGCCATCCAACGGTAAAATCAACCTGATGCAGAGGCAGATCCGGATTTGCATTATGGAAGCAGGATAAGGGAGAAGGAGGCATGGGGAAATGAATAACGAATATTGAATAACGAATGTCGAATGTCGAATTATGAGGTATTCAATGCGATTTGATTCTATTGAATTTACCGGTTTATCCTGGCTGCAATGGCAAATTGCATGAAATAGGTTTCAAGCGTCCGTCCTGCCTCAGTTCCGATATTCCCCATCTGGTCGAGGATCGGTAACCGGTTCCATCGTTCACGATCAACAGTATAAAAAGGTAAACTGTCGCGAATGGAGGCTGCAATGGCGTTAAGTTCGGCAACCCCGATTTCCCCGACCTCTTTCATTTAAAGCGTATTTGATGTTACAGACAAAGGTACAAAATATTGGGGATTTAAAATGCCCCCCTGACGCCGGATTTGGGAATGACACTCGTCACGCGTCACGTGTCACTCGTCACGTGTCACTTGTCACTCGTCACTCGTCACGTGTCACTCGTCACGTGTCACGTGTCACGCGTCACTCGCTCCAACAGCTATTTCATCAAATCTGAATATTTCTGATAGTCCATAATTAATTAAGATTTTCTCAACTTCAGCGGGTTCGCTGTCGCTGGCGAACATTGCGAAATCGCCTCCCCAGGCTCCGAGTGACTTTACAGCGCCGGGGAAAGCGGGGAAGCGGCTGGCAAGTACCCGGCGGTTCAAAATGGCGGATATCATTGCTTCGTGCTCCTCAACCAACGCGATCAGCTCTCCGGCTGTTTTGGCCTCACAAATCAATCGGGCCAGCTCTGAAACCCGTGCTACGTGGGCGGCTGTATAGTTTTTGCAGTCGAGAAATGCCGACACCTCGCGTGCTGTCTCCTGCTTGTTGCCGAGGTATGCGAACCAGGTGAAGTTTCGCAGGGCGGGGCCGGGGGTGGCGGGGAGGGACGTGGGACGAGTGACAAGTGACGAGTGACAAGTGACAAGTGAGGCGTGACGCGTGACACGTGACACGTGACGAGTGACGAGTGACGGGTGACAAGTTACAAGTGACGAGTGACGAGTGACGAGTGACGGGTGACAAGTGACAAGTGAGGCGTGACGCGTGACACGTGACGCGTGACAAGTGACGAGTGAAGAGTGACGAGTGACGAGTGAGGGGTTCAGTTGAGGAGGAGGCTGGGCGGGCAGGATGTTTTCTCTCAATTCCGGGTTCTGCTGGCCGGGTTCGCCTGTAAGCTGGTAATAGATCATGCCGGTTTGTGTGGCGCAGGCAAGGTCGTAACCTGAGCCGTTCGACACGAGGCGGTAGAGGGCAAATGCGTCGATACCTGCCCAGCGGGCAACGAGCGAACAAAGTGTTGAGCTGCTGCCCAGTCCCCAGGCCAGGGGGTAGTTTGCGGTTACGATTACATGGCATCCCCCGGGACTTTGCAGAAATTGCGGGTTCAGGGTGCGCGCGGTGGTGAGCAGGTTGCGGAGGGTTTCGGCGGTGGGGAGGTGGGAGGAGCGACGAGTGACGAGGGACGAGGGACGCGGGACACGGGACAAAAGCGGGACACGGGACACGGGACACGGGACGCGGGATAAGTTCGGGACGCGGGACACGGGACGCGGGACGCGGGATAAGTTCGGGACGCGGGACACGGGACGCGGGACGCGGGATAAATTCGGGACGCGGGAAGCGGGACGCGGGACACGGGACACGGGACACGGG
>CAISJJ010000454.1 GCA_903885595.1 uncultured Bacteroidales bacterium | reverse complement strand
TTGATTTTGATATGATATCCCCTGTTACTTGCATGAATTTTTGAATGTATCTCGAAAGCCACTCCGTTTAACACCATCTGCGGGATATGCTTGGGCGTAAATAACCATCTGAAAATTTCTGAATTAAAATAGTTCTGTGATTGACGGTAGCCGAATCCATGGAGAATGTGACAACAGCTTTCAGTATCTTCATCGCGAACCAGCAAATCGATATCGCTCATCTGACGTAAACCGATGTCCTGATACAAGGTATCTGCCAGGTATACACCTTTCAGTGCAATCACGCTGATCCCCTTTTCGTTAAATGCCTTGACTGCTTTCCGGAAATGTTCGTAGATCATCATGTTCCGGGTCAGCGACCTGTAATAGATCTGCTGAAGTTTAGTTTTGGCCTCCCGCGGGATCACATCATAGATTTTAAGTAAAGGGAGGTTCTTATGTACCAGGGGCCCCAAACCGCTTCTAACCGCTTGATTTGTAAAATAATCCCAGTCGTGAATCAGAGAGGCTGATTGGTCCATCAAAAGGATGTCATCAGCAGTTGGTCTAAGCCTGGCTGAAGCAAAAATAAGTTTATAAGCTGGCCCAAGATCTTTAAAATCCATAAAGCAAGAAATTGTCACACAAGGTAAGCGAATTTCACAAGGAACACAATGGATTCAGAAAATTATCTTCCCCGGAAGGGCTATTTTCATGTTTCGTTCAACTGATAGTTTGTACTACGTCCACCACCCTGTTCCTGCCTTAAAATACCCTTCTCCAGTAAATCTTTTATGTCTCTTAATGCAGTGTCGGGGGAGCATTTTGTAATCTTTGCCCATTTTGAAGATTTCAACTTTCCATCGAAACCGTCAAATAGCTTATTTATCATCATCCGTTGTCGCTCATTGAACGAAGTGTTCTCATGAATTTTCCAAAACCCGGCTTTATGTAACACATGTATGAACGTGCTTTCCGTTTCCAATAAAGCGTTCTTTAAGCAATGAAGAAACCAGTCTATCCATGCTGTTATATCACCGTTGCTGTGTTGAACCTTTTGAAGGACTTCATAATACTTTTTTCGCTCAACAAGTATCTGACCTGACATGCTGTAAAATCTATCCGGAGATTTTTCCGCCCTTGTCAGCAACAGGTCTGAAATAGCCCTCGCAATCCTGCCGTTGCCATCGTCGAATGGGTGAATTATGATGAACCAAAAATGTGCTATTGCAGCTTTTAAAACATAATCAATTGAATCGTCACCATTGAGCCAAGTCAGGAACTTTTCCATCTCTGACTTTACAAACATCGGAGCAACCGCCTCGTAATGGACCCTCTCTTTCCCCATTGCTCCGGAGACTACCTGCATCTCTCCGCTGCGATAACACCCTGCTTCAATCTTATACATGCCGCTGAATCCGGTTGGGAAAAGGGAGGCATGCCAACCGAACAATCGCTCATCAGTAATGGGGTTCAAATAGTTTCTGGTGGCGTCTAAAATCATCTCAACAACACCCTCAACACTTCTATCGGAAGAAATTAACCCTCCTGCCTCCATCCCCAAACGAATTGCAATCGAAGAACGAACTTGTTGGAAGTTTAATCGCTCACCCTCTATTTCTGAAGACTTAACTACGTCTAATGTTAATGTATTAAGTGTGGCTTCTTCCTTGTTGGAGAAGCCTATTGAGTGCATTTGTCCGGTAATTCTTCCCTGGAGGTTTCTAACCTCTCCAAAAATTGCGTTTATTGATTTTTCGTTCCAGGTAAAATTCGGCCAATTTTCCTGCTGATATATGTATTTTGCCATTGTCAATCTCTTAAATGCGGCAAATATAATATTTAATTACCGCATTTATGCGGATATTATTGATTCTTTTCTCCGCAACCCTCGTTGCTTAATCAGCAGCCACCCAGCGGGAAAAGCGTTGATCGAAGCAGAACGGCTTTTGACAGAAGGGCATAAAAGGTGTTGAAGTTGTAATTGAAGAGTCATCTGCAAACATAAACTTTTATAATTGCAGATGTTTGATTAAATGCGAATATAAGTTTTTATATTTGCAAAAAAATAAATTGTCAGCCATGGAGATAACAAGGTTCAAAGCAGGGAGATACAGTAAACAATATGGCTATTCAAGTTTCTCGCCTGAACCTGTAAATCACGAATGGCTGGTAAGTGATGCAAAGGTAAACCGACTGCTGAATGATGCTACCAGGAAACTTGGTGAGTTGAATGCCTATTCAATGATGGTTCCCGATGTGGATTTTTTTATCCGGATGCATATCACAAAGGAAGCTACCCGGAGCAGCAGGATTGAGGGCACTCAAACCAGTATGGAAGAAGCCATTCAGGATGCTGAATACATCAGACCCGAAAAACGCGACGACTGGCAGGAAGTTCATAACTACATTGAAGCAATGAATTTTGCAATTGCGCAATTGGACGAACTTCCAATAAGTACTCGCTTATTAAAACAAACTCATGAAAAATTAATACAGGGAGTCCGGGGTAAATACAAATTGCCCGGGGAGTTCCGTACCTCGCAAAACTGGATTGGGGGCGCAACACTGAATGATGCAACATATATTCCGCCTCATCATAGTGAAGTGCCCGGGTTGATGAGCGATCTTGAAAAATTATTGAACAATGAGGATTTGCAATTGCCACCACTTATCAGAATTGGCATAGCACATTATCAATTTGAATCCATTCACCCTTTTCTTGATGGCAATGGGAGGTTAGGACGCTTGTTGATAACGCTTTATCTTGTGAGCAACAAAATTCTAGGCAAACCAACATTATATCTTTCCGATTTTTTTGAACGGAATCGCTCGCATTATTACGATAACCTGACCGCCGTAAGAACTCAGAATAACCTGGTGCAATGGTTGACTTTCTTCCTCGCAGGAGTACTGGAAACCGCCGAAAATTCAATTCAGACCTTTCATGAAATCATGAAACTACGTATTGAGTTGGAAGAGAAAAAAATTATTACACTTGGCAAAAAGGTTCCGCTTGCAATGCAACTGATCCGGTATTTATACACCAAGCCTGTCGTAGATGCCGCCGAAACGGCGAAAGTACTTGCCGTTAATATCTCAACGGCAAACCGGTTAATTCAGGACTTTGAGAAACTCAATATCCTCAGCGAAAAAACAGGATTCAAGAGAAACCGCATCTTCATTTTTGAAAAGTATCTGAATTTGTTTGAGGGATAGCAAGCCAAGGTTTAATCCTTACTGTCAAGATGTTCCAGGGGTTGGAAAGTGAATATCAAGAAGTTATAAAAATGTTTCACAAGTGTTGCACCTAAAAAAAAGCTGATATCGCATTGAATACCAGCCTTTTATATATTGATTTGTAGCCCCGGCAGGAATCGAACCTGCATTTAAAGTTTAGGAAACTTCCGTTCTATCCATTGAACTACGGAGCCAGAAAAAAACTACGAATTACGAATTACGAATTACGAATGACAAATTAATTTTTGTCCCGCGTCCCGTGTCTCGCGTCCCGTTTTTCCGCTGCAAAGTTAAAACTTTTATTTCACATCCGCCCCATTGATCGTCCCTTCTCCGGGCGTTACGAAATACAGGGTTCCGTCGGGGTTTTCGGCTGTAAGTATCATCCCCTGCGATTCGATGCCCTTCAGTTTCCGGGGAGCCAGATTAATCAGTATCAATACCTGCTTTCCGACAATATTTTCGGGCTTGAAATATTGCGCAATGCCGCTTACCACTGTGCGCCGATCGAGACCTGTGTCAATCTTTAACTTAAGCAGTTTATCTGTCTTCGCCACCTTTTCAGCCTCCATGATCGTGCCCACCCGGATGTCCATTTTCGAAAAATCTTCGTACTGGATGGTCTCCTTACCAGGTTTCACCGGGGCTTTGGCCAACATTGCCTCATTGGCCAGTCGTGTGTTCAGCAGCTTCTGCACCTGGGCTTCAATGGCAGGGTCTTCAATCTTATCGAACAGCAACGATGGTTCCTGCAGGGCATGCGCAGCCGGAAGCCAGTTGAGCAACCCGGCATCCTTCCATTTCATCAACGGGAGATTCAGCATCTGCCTGATCTTTGCGGCAGAAAAGGGCAGGAATGGCTCTGCCACAATCGATAACTGGGCGCAGATCTGCAGGGAGATGTTCAGCACGGTACCCACCCTGACAGGGTCCCGGGGATAAACCTTCCAGGGCTCATTATCAGTGAGGTATTTGTTGCCAAGCCTTGCCAGATTCATCATCTCAGCCAGCGCTTCACGGAAACGGTATGCATGAATACTTTTGGCGATCCTGTCGGGGAAAAGGCTCATCTTCCGCAGCGTTGCCTGGTCCGAAAAATCCTGTTCATCCGGCAAAGCTGTTTTCAGCATGCCCGACCCGGTTTCCAAAGGCTCAGTATTGCCTTCGGGAAAGCCTGACAAGGGTGTAATATCATCGTATATCCTGGTTGATCCGGTTGGGGTTCCCTGCAATCCCTGATTTTCGAATGTTCCCGGAGAGCCGGTCAGAACTCCCTGGGGAGGCACCTTTCCTTCGAAATATTTATGCGTAAGGACCATGGTGCGGTTTACGAAATTCCCGAGGATGGCCACGAGTTCATTGTTGTTCCTGGCCTGGAAATCCTTCCACGTAAAGTCATTGTCCTTGGCCTCCGGGGCGCTGGAGGTGAGCACATACCTTAACACATCCTGCTTCCCCGGAAAATCTGCAAGATATTCGTGCAGCCAAACTGCCCAGTTGCGCGACGTTGAGATCTTATCACCCTCAAGGTTCAGAAATTCATTGGCAGGTACATTGTCCGGGAGAATATAGGTTCCCTCGGCCCTGAGCATCGTGGGAAAAATAATGCAGTGAAAAACGATGTTATCCTTGCCGATGAAATGAACCAGCTTGGTTTCAGGGTCTTTCCAGTATTTCTCCCAGTCATGGGTCAGCTCTTTGGTCGCCGAAATATACCCTATCGGGGCATCAAACCAAACATAAAGCACCTTGCCTTCGGCCCCCGCAACAGGTACCTTCACCCCCCAGTCGAGATCGCGGGTAACAGCCCTGGGCTGCAACCCCTGTTCGATCCATGATTTACATTGTCCGTAAACACTGGTCCGCCAGTCATCCTTATGACCTTCCAGGATCCATTCCCGCAACCAGGGTTCATATTCGTCCAGTGGCAGAAACCAATGTTTGGTTTCCCGCATAACCGGCTGATTGCCACTCAGCACCGATTTCGGATCAATCAGGTCCGTAGCATTCAGGGATGTTCCGCACTTCTCACACTGGTCGCCATAGGCCTTTTCATTGCTACAATGGGGACAGGTACCGGTGATATACCGGTCGGCCAGAAAATGGCCGGTTGCTTCATCATAATACTGGGCCGACACCTTCTCAATAAACTGCCCGGCATCGTACATCTTGCGGAAAAATTCCGAAGCGGTTTCATGGTGGGTCTTATTGGAGGTACGGGAGTAAATATCGAAGGAAATGCCGAAATCTTCGAATGATTTTTTGATAATTCCATGGTATTTGTCTACGATCACCTGGGGCAACACACCCTGCTGCAAAGCTTTGATCGTGATAGGTACGCCATGCTCATCAGATCCACCGATAAAAATCACATCCTCATCGTTCATGCGTAAAAAACGGACATAAATATCTGCAGGAACGTACACCCCGGCAAGGTGGCCAATGTGAATGGGGCCATTTGCATACGGCAAGGCAGAGGTAACGGTGTAACGTTTGTAATCTGTTTTTTTATCCATGGGAAAATCTGATGAAATGCGGCTAAACAAAGCACAAAGATATTACAATTTACGATTTACGATTTACGATTGACAATTTACCAATGACCAATGACCAATGACCAATGACGAGTGACAAATGACGATATACGATTTACGATTTGATGATTTTCGTAATTTTTAATATTGATTGAGCGCAATTATACCAAAAGAAATCAATATAGTAAGATTCTTCCTGTTTGAGGGTACAGTTTTCCATAATCCTTTCCGGCTCCGTAGGAGCCAAATCCTGGTAGCCCGTATCACCCACCCCGAGCTCAGCGCGCCGTAGGTGCGCAATACATGTTGGATTTTATTCTCCGGGAAATAAATTCGCACCTACG
>CAISJJ010000453.1 GCA_903885595.1 uncultured Bacteroidales bacterium | reverse complement strand
GATAGTATAGAATGAACAATGAAGAGAGGATAAATTTTTTCATAGCGTTTGCTTTTTTGATTTTGATACAAACGTATTACAGGAAGGGCACTTGCCAATGCAGGAGTTTCTGCTTTGCGGGTTTGGGTTTCTGGTTTGCAGAAACTTTAACTCTTCACTTTTCATTCTTCATTCTTCACTGACCGTTTTTCACTCTTCACTGGTCGTTTCTCTCAGCGAACAGAAAACAGAGAATAGCGCCCGGTGAAGAATGAAAAGCGAAGAATGAAAAGTTTTTCTCATGCTTTGCAAATATTTTTCGTGAAATCGTATCACCTTTTCAACTTTTTCCGATTAAGCGAAAACAGGTTTTATGAAAGGACAAGCAGTTTTAAGGGAAAAGAGCTTTGCATTCAGTTTGCGAATCATCGAATTATGCAGGTTTTTAAAGGAATCAAAGAAGGAATATGTGGTGTACCGCCAAATGCTAAGATCCGGAACAGCGATTGCCGCTTTAGTTCGGGAAGCAGAGTTTGCTCAATCAAAAGCAGATTTTATCAATAAACTTTCTATTGCGTTGAAGGAGGCAAACGAAACGGAATATTGGATAGAGTTACTATGTTGTAGTCAGAGTCTTCATTGCAACACTCATGATGCTACAATTCAATTGCTTACTGAAATAATAAAGATGCTGGTGGCGTCAATAAAGACCGCTAAGGGAAATAAAGAATAACTGTCACCACTTTTTCCCTTAACTATTCACTCTTCGTTTTTCACTCTTCACTAACCGTTTTTCACTTTTCACTGGTCGTTTTTCTCAGCGAACAAAGAACAGAGAATAGGGCTGAGTGAAAAGAGAAAAGTGAAAAGTGAAAAGTTTGGACAAATGCCTTTAGAACCCCACCAACCTCAGAAATTCCTCTTTCCGGCTGCGGGAAACAGGGACAGAGGAGTTGTTGGTCATAATCACATGACCTCCTTCGCCACGTACATACTTTGCAACCTGGCCAAGGTTGATGATGTGGGAATTGTGGATGCGGAAGAAGTTCCGCCGGATGAGTCGCTCTTCAAAATCGCACAATGGCTTTGAGGCCATGATCTTCCTTTCGTTTGGCAGGTAAAAAACAGTGTAGGAGCCTTCGGCTTCCGCATGGATCACATCGTCGGTATTGATGAAAATGATGCCTTCGGCGGCGGGCAACGGGAGCCTGTGAAACAGGGACCAATCATTAAAAAGTGGCGATTTTCTGGTTTGATTTTTCGCCGCTTTTTGAGTAAAACGGACCATGGCCTTTGCCAGGTCTTCCAGGGTGACCGGTTTAATAAGGTAATCCAATGCGCTGTGCCGGATGGCATCGAGGGCATAAGTGGAATGCGAGGTCGTGACAATGACTTCGAAATGAACCTCCGGCATGGCCGACAACAGGTCAAAACCTTTGCCATCGGGCAGTTCAATATCAAGGAAGAGCAGGTCGATATTCAGGCGTCTGAGCAACGGCTTAGCCTCACCAATGGAGGCTGCTACCCCGGCAACAAGGACATCTGGAAAATGATCATTCAGCAGATCCTTGAGCATGGTGCTGTTCAGCGGATCATCCTCGATGATGAGTGCAAGGATCTCATGGCGATCTTCCATCAGTTGTCATTTTGTAGTGTAAAAGTAAGAGAAATAAATTAAAATACATTTGAAATTTAATGACGTTACCATATATTTGTTAAATAGTTCACAAACGACGGGGTCGTACGAAAAACACAAACCATGAGAAAACGAATCCTGGTAACCATTACATTGCTTATGTTTGGTTGCATTACCCGGGGCGGAATACCCCGCATGAACTTTATCGCGCTTAACAGGGACAGTTTAAAAGCGATCATTCAAAAGAACGGAATTGCAGATACCACACGGCTCGATGCACTGTATGCATTTGCCAGAAGTTACGATTTTGTGAATCCGGATTCGCTGATCTTTTATACCAGAACATTGCGCGGGGAATCGGAAAAACTGGGGAGTAAAGAAGGCATTGCAAGGTCGTTTCAACTGGAGGGTTTCTACTTTACAATGCTGGGAAAGCACAAAGAAGCGTTATTGTGTTATATGCAGGAGCTGAAATTCGGGGAAGAGGAAGGAGATCTTGACTACATTGGCGATGCCAGTGCAAGTCTCGGCATGACCTACGCCTATATGAATATGCTGGATAAGGCAATTGATTATCAGCTGAAATGCCTGGAAATTGCAAAAAGATTCAAGGGACCAACTCGCCGGATCAGTGTGATGGGGAATTTGTCTTACATATATTATCGTGCAGGTAATCTCCAGAAAGCGATAGATTTAAATCTGGAAATTTTAAGGTTGATCGACAGCTTGCCAGTGAAAGAACAATTCATGGTTGACCGGGCAGGCCCTTTATATAACCTGGCCCATTTGCAAAGAGAAGCAGGAGATTCAAGGAATTCACTAAAAAATTTACTCGAAGCGTATGAACTTAATAAGCGCTCAGGAAATTCAAATTACCTCAGAACTTGTCTTGGGGGATTAGGGAATTTGTTTGCAGAGGATACACTCAACCTTCTTGGGCCCATTATCGGGGATAAACGTCCCAGCCTTCAAATCGGTCTTGCATACCTGAAAGAGTACGCGAACAAGGCACGGCAGGAAATGGATACGGTAACAATGGCCACTTCCCTGCTGAGTTTAAGTAAAGTTTACGTCCGTTTGAAGGATTTCAGAAAGGCTCTGGAATATTTGTCCGAAGGATGGCGTTTCCTTAACCAGATAACAAACCTTGAACTTCTGCAGGAATACACGAGGACTTTTTCGCTGGTGTACCGGCATCTTGGCGATTATCAGAAGGCGTATGATTTTGCATCGCTGCAAATACAATACAACGATTCCATTGAAAGGGTAAAAATGGCTGAAAAGGTAAGCTTGCTGACCGAGAGTTTTGAAATTGAACAGATGGAAGGTCAACTAGACCTGAAAGAAAAACAGCTCACAAGCAACCGGTATATCACGTATCTCTTCATTGCCATATCAGCGCTGATCCTTATACTGGCTTTGATCGTATTTTACTTTCTTCGGCAAAAGCAAAAAGCCGGGAAACTACTGGAACAACGGAACCGCGATATTGAAAAAGCAAGAATGCGGGCCGAACAGAGCGAAAAGTTCAAAGAGCGGTTCCTGGCTAGCATGAGCCATGAGATACGAACGCCGCTGAATGCGGTGATCGGAATGACCGGCCTGCTCCTGGATGAACCACAACCACCGAAGACGAAGCAATACCTGGGCAACATCAAACAGGCAGGCGAACACCTCACCGGGATTATCAACGACATCCTTGACTTGTCGAAAATTGAAGCAGGGAAACTGGAACTGCATGAAGCTCCATTCAGCCTTCAGAAACTTTTGGAAGAGATGAGGAATCTGTTTACCGTGAGGGCGAAGGAGAAAGAACTTCAGTTGGTCATCCATGAAGCGGAAGGTGTAACCGACTGGGTTTCGGGCGATAGTAACCGGATCAGGCAGGTGCTGCTTAACCTTGCAGGCAATGCCATCAAGTTTACCGACCGAGGCTCGGTTCAGATAAAAATCACACAGAATGAATATGAAGGAGAAAAACCAAAGATCACCTTCAGCGTGGAGGATACGGGATCTGGAATCCCCGAAGCGGAACAGGTCATAATTTTCGAGGAGTTTGTCCAGGTTGGAGAGCAAGGGGATCAAAAAGTGGCAGGCACCGGACTTGGATTGTCCATTTCAAAGAAACTTGTTGAAAGGATGGGTGGAACGATTAAGGTGGAGAGTGAATCCGGAAAAGGATCGGTGTTCAGCTTTACGATACCATTGGCCCGGTCATCAGAAGAGGCATACCAGGCTCTTCAAAAAGAAAAGGAACTGTCGGCAATGGCCATGAAGGGCTCATTCAGGATCCTGGTGGTCGAGGATAACCCTTCAAACCAGATCGTAACAGAGGGCATGCTGGAAAAAATCCTGCCTGAATCCACAACAATTATTGCAGAAGATGGGTACAATGCCCTGGCACAGCTTGAAAGTGAAAAATTTGACCTGGTACTGATGGACATCCGCATGCCGGGTATTGACGGATATGAGACAACAAGGAGGCTGAGGATTCTGGACAATGATAATGCAAATATCCCGGTGATCGCCCTTACCGCCAGTGTGATACGGGCTGATATCCAGCTTTGCATGGAGGCAGGAATGAATGCCTATGTTCCCAAACCGGTATCCAGGGGCTTCCTTACAAAAACAATCCGCGACCAGTTAAAGATTCCCGTTGATGCAGGTGTCGTTTTGGAAGAGGCTGAAAAGGAAAATTTCCTGTCCGGGCTGAAAGAGAGGCCTGCCTGGTCATCCCGACTTTTCGATATATGCAACGGAAAAAAAGACCGGTTTACCAGGTATCTCGCTATCCTACTGACACAATCGGAATCAGAAACAGCGAACTGGCAGGAGTGGATGGATCAGCAGCAGCATGAACGTCTTGCATTTTCAGTACACAAGCTGCTGCCGCAAATCAGAATCTTCATGGATGAAAAAACTGCGGCCATGGCGGTCATGCTTGACCAGGAATTGCGCAGGGGTTGGTCTGAAAATCATTCAGCGAATCTATTGTCGCTGAAACAGGAGATCCTGGCATTACACAAGGAGGCTGCATTGCTCCTGGAGTCAGTCGGTTAGCAATTCCGGAATTTCCGGGTCTATATCATCATGAAGGAAATGGCTCCTGTAATGACGATGAAAACCAAAAGGGCGAAGAGGGATCCGATGAGGAAAAGTGAATAATTCAACAGGGTCGCCCAGTTTTTCAGTCCATAAACCCTCCGGAGGGCAAAAAACAGGTATACAAGCAGTATAACGACCATCAGCGGGTTGAACCACCAGGACAGGTGGCTCAATAATTCCTTGATCCAGAAGAGAAGGAAAAAAAAGGAGAGAAAATGGAGGGAGAACACCACATGATCAAAATAGGGAAGTCTCTTTTTACGGTAAACCAGCTTAAGCAAAAATGCAAAAAACGGGATGAAAACGAACACCATTTTGGGCAGCGTTTTTCCCATCGCATCGTCCATGTTGCCCAGACCTTCCAGCCTGTTTTTGATGACTTTTTTAATGATATATTTCTGGTAAGCCGAAGCCTGCGGAAACCGGATGCTGACAAACCGGCTCAGCCCGTATTTACGTACCAATTTCCGCAGTGAGTCGTCGGAAATGTTGATCCCTTTTGCGTAAGCTTTGTCGAGCGCCAGTTTGTAGGTCCCCTGCCTTACCGGAACTGTTGCGGTATCCAATGCCGGTTTGGGCTGATCAAGGCTGTCAGGCTTCACTTTCTTCCTGCTGTCAATGATGCCGGATGAAAGAAAATAGAGGAAACTCAGGAAAAGGAACATCTTGATGGGATTGAAATACCTTGCATGCCGCCCGGCGAGATATTCGGTGGTGAGTAAACCGGGGCTGAACATCAATGGGCGGATGGTGGAAAAGAACCGGGAATCGAGGTGAAAAAAGTCACCAACCGCTTCCACTGTGAGGTGCCATACAGAATGGTCATGAGGGCCTATGCGCTTCTGGCCACAGTACGAGCAGTAGTTCGCCCCCTCAGGCATCGGGCTGAGGCAATTCAGGCAGCGTTCAGTTCTGACCGGTGGTTCCAATTCATGTGGATTTTCCGTACAAATATATAAAATCTGAAGAAGCAACCGATTTCCGCAGCGGGGCCGGTACGGTGATGCCAATCCCACAGTGGCCCCGGGTTTGCTGACATCAGGAAATTTGTTTAAACGCCGCCAGGTATTTATCAATGTAAAGCTGTTTCGACCTCGCTTTATACTGCATGATGAAACGCGGATGTTCCAGTGCCACAATCTTCCTGAAATACTTCTTATCCTGGTTCAGCTTCCTGAGAAATGCTTCATTTTTCCCTGTGCCAAAACAGAAGCATACATCGGTTTCAACACCCATTGCAATCTGCTTTTTCATATTTTCGATGATGAAATCATAAACAGCGGTGGTAAGTTCTGTGCTGTCGTAATAGTTGTAATTCACCTCTTTACCGCTCGCGCCGGGGGCGGTAAACCCAAGCGGACAAACCGAATTGATATAAAACCGCCGGTAAAAGGCCTCAGCCCCGCCATAGGCATCAATGACCCCGTATACAAAAACCGACGATGGTTCGTGCAGTAAGGTTCCCTGGAAATCAATGGCGCATTTTTCAATGAGCCGTTTGGGATCGGTGAAGGGAATCCCGGTAGCCCCTGCGCCAAACCGGCCGGGGTTGATCCCCAGGATGAGGTGCCGGGGAAGATCGTCATCATAGTATTTGCGATAAAAAGCTGCGGCTGTTTTACTGACAAGCGGATCGGTGAAAGGGTTCATCACCCTGATTCCCGGCGGGAGAGGGACATCCAGTCTGAGCGACTGGTTAAACCTGATCACTGAATCGGCAAAACTCATATCAAAAACTAAAAGTGAAATCTGATTTGCTGTCCTGCATATGTATCAACAGTCAATGTATCGTTGTTGTTTTTATAAGCGGCAGAACATCTGAAATCCTTATCATTAAACGGATTGATCATTTTAAAACTACCACCCTTTTCAGCCACGACGTTTACTTCAGCAATCACGCCATCGGTCATTTCAGCCGAAACCAGGAACGCTCCTTCGGCACGCAGACTGATGAAACGGACGTTTTTCCATGTTCCGGGGATAGCCGGAAAGATTTGGACTGTGCCAGTATGGCTCTGAATCAGCATTTCCTGGATCCCTGCCGCAAATGCAAAATTGCCTTCGAGGGTGAAAGGCCGGTAGGTGAATTTTGACTTTCCGGAGCCCGATTGATCCCCATTGGCATGAAAACTGTTTTTCAAACAGAAACTGCGGGCAAAGGTCAGCAACGCTTCTGCCGCTCCATCCCCATCAAAGGCCCGGGCTTTCAGATTTCCAAGCCAGCTGTATGAATAGCCGCACCACCAGTCGGACCCGTATTTATCGAGTGTAGCAATGGTTGAATTTATTATTTGCTGATCGGCCTTCCCGTTTGAATAATCGATCAGACCCAGGGGGTGGTATGCCATCAGGTGCGAAAAATGACGGTGTGATTTATCATAGGGCACGCCCCTGGCGAATGTTAACCCGGAGGAGGCTTCAACGTTAAAAGCAGGCCATCGGGACAAAATCGTATCCCATTTTGCGGCTTCATCCGGTTTCCCAAGCTCCCTGGCCAGTTCACCGGCTTTTTCAAAGGTCCACCTGACCAGTGCAAGGTCGAAATTTGTCATCTCCCGGAACCAGGCCTCCCGTGCATTATCAAAAATTTCGGGGCTTGAACTCAGGGGTAGTTTCAGCGTTCCGCCAGGACCGGTTTCCGATATCTTCGCCAGGTATTCTGCAACACTGCTGATCCAGGGATAGGCCTCCTTTTCAAGGAAATCCCTGTCCATCGAATAGCGCCAATGGAGGTAGAAATGGTGACCCAGCCATGCCGAAACCGTCGGCCCGAAGGCATACTGTATCCAACCGCCCATCGGCTGCCCGGTGAGCGTGCAAACTCCCGGCGCATTCAGGCCGGGAACCCGGTAATACTGCCTGGTGTATTTTTCGAATTCCGGCCTGCATTTCTGTAACCAGTCAATGAATCCCTGTTCCTGTTCAAGATGATTCGAACTGTAGGCAGGCCAGTAACTTAACTGGGTGTTCAGGTCATTGTGAAAATCACCTTTCCAGGGGGGTAATTTTCCATTATCAGCCGTCCATACCGCCTGCAGTGAAACCGGGGGGGCACCATTGCCCGTGGCTGCTCCCAACTTGTACATTTCGAGATACCATTGTTTCGTCAGAACCGGGTCGGGCAGGAGAATAGCGGAATGCGACCAGTAATTCTGCCACCATATACGATGTTCCCGGAGCTGATCATGAAAACCAATTTCCAAGACAGCTGCCGTCTGGCTTTGCGCTGTTTGTTGTTTCTCCCATCCGGGGAATTCAGCGCTGATGCTCCAGCAACCGGTAAGGATTTGTCCCTCCCTGCGCCACCGGACATTCACCTGGTATTTAAATCCACCCCAGCCCGCCTGTTCATAGGAGATCTCATTTTTTGCTGCAGTGATCTTTCCCCCGGGATAACCCAATCTTCGCAGGTCCTGTCCCGCAACGGAATTATCTGCACCGGCTTCTCCATCCAGGTTGTAGGCGGGTGCAATCAGTTCGGGAAATAATGAATCGGAGAGGCCTTCAAACCTGAACCATCCCGCCTGGGATTCAGCCCGGATAAATGCCCTGAGCGTTATACCGTTTTTCCAGGTTATGCTGCACAAGGCATCCCTGATCGACAATTCAACAGATTCGACAGGACCCCAGGCGGCAACATCAAATTCCACGGCAGCGCCCGGAATTTTCGACGGGGCCGGATCCCGGTCATAAGGAACATCAAACAATTCCTGAACCTTTGTGTAGGTGTTTTGTTCCCACTGTTGCCTGACCCAATTGAAATTCCATTCCGGCCGGTCAAGATTCGCGGCCGGCCTCAAATCCCATAGATCTGCACGGTCAAGCGAAAACCGGAGCTTTCCATCTTTTTGCCAGATCAATGCTCCAAGCATACCATTTCCCAGCGGGATGGCTTCATCCCACGTTCCCGAAAGATCCTGAAAAGCCAGGTTATACTGCGGAAGCGGTTGTTGCGGGGTCTCCTGGCCTTGAAGACGAATGGAAATCAACAATAAAAGGATAATACAGGTAAGCAGGCTTTTCGAGGAAGCACCCCATTTTAATGGCATGTCAACGGGCATTTGCATGATCAAATCACGGTCTTTTCATAACATCAGACTGCAGCCCCTGGCATCAGAGGCGTCAAATCTTCCCAGCACTTCAAATTGTCCGTTGTAATGCATTCGTCCAAGGTCCTCAGTTGCGATGAAACTACATGAATTCTCGTTGGCAAGGTCGATGATATTTATCCCGCCCGTTTCACCATGTCCGATATAACTTAATGGATCATTGACATCACGAATCATCACCTTCATCCAGGGAGGTGTTGTAAACAACCCATCACTTTGCGACCAGGCTTGCGACAAAAGCTCAGTCATACCATATTCCGAATGAATCTGTTCAACGCCAAAAGCCGGGCAAAGTGTCGAATGCAGATCTTCTCTTGTCATCTCCTTCCGCTGACCTTTCATTCCACCGGTCTCTATAACTATCAGTGGAGAATAATCGTCAGGATATTTTGTTGCAAAGTCGAGCAGGGCATAGGTCAGCCCGATAAGTATCATTTTCTTCCCTTTTGCACGTCGCTGGCGTAACCGTGCGTTCAGACCCGAATGACTGGCCAGGAAATACCCATTTTCAGGACTCAGGCTAAGATCCATAAGCTTCTGAATCATGTAAACGAGTGATGAATCAGGGGCCTGTTCCGGTGTTGGCATGAGCGCCAGGAATTGAATTTCTGCCGGGTTCCCGTAACAGAGCTCAAACCCTTTTATGAATGAGTGCCTGTAAACAGAGAGGTCGTTGACCATGTGACGGCTACGAACCATCCCGGTTGTGCCACTGCTTCGGAAAATGGCCTGGGGCGGAACATGCCCGCATACCACATCATGTGATTTAAAAAAACTGATCGGGAGAAAAGGGATGTCTTCTACACACAATATGTTAGCCACAGATACTTTTCTTGCATCGACGAATTCATGATAAACCGCATTCTGGTTATACTGGTATTGAAACAATTCCAGGGCATATGATGTGAATTCCTGCGAGGAGGTAATTTCTAACATTTTTTCCTTCAATCTCATCTTTTCTATTTTACGCTATGTTAAAAGTCACTGAATACATTTACGGTGTCAAGCGGTCTTCTCTGCCTGTCCGCTTTTTTTTGTATTTTTACAGCCGGCAAAGGTACTGAATTAACGTCGATCCGACCATGATGTTTTATCCCTGTTTCCGTTGTTTTCGAATTTGCGGGTCAATCGCTTTGATTACCGCCATATTTCTCTTAACCTCCTGCATGAAAAAAGAGGTATATCCCGACATTCCTGAAATCGCTTTTCAAAGTTTCACTTCCGAATTCGATTCGGGAATGTATGCCAAACGGGGTTATCTGACCATTTCGTTCAAGGATGGGAACGGCGATATCGGACTCCGGCCCGAGCAAACCTACCCTCCCTTCGACACGGGAGGAATATATTACTACAACTATATTATCGATTATTACGAAAAAAAAAATGGCATCTTTGTAAAAGTAGTTCTCGACCCACCATACTATGCACGGATTCCTTACCTTACCCCCGACGACCCGAACAAAGCAATTAAAGGGATCATTGTCGATACACTATTATTAAACCCGCGACCAGCCTATGACACGATTAAGTTCAAATTTTTTATCTATGACAGGGCATTGAATAAAAGCAATGTGGATTCCACACCTCCGATTATTCTCAGAAGGCGCTAGCGGTCAATGGAAAGAATATATGCCGACCGGAAGTACATAATCATCGGGTTTTTCCTGCTTATCGGGCTTTTATTCCTGGTCAGGCTCTTTTATGTGCAAATCCTGGTGGATAAGTACATACTTTCTGCAAATAACAATGTACTACGATACGTCACCCAGTACCCTGCCCGCGGGCTGGTATTTGACCGCAATGGCAAATTGCTGGTTTACAATGAAGCGGCCTATGACCTGGTGGTGATCCCGCAGCAGGTTAAAAATCCTGATACCATGGCATTATGCCGCCTGATCGGAATTGAAAAAACCGAGTTTATCAGCCGTTTGCAAAAGGCTAGAAATTATTCTCCTTACCGTCCCTCGATCTTTGAATCCCAGATTACCCGTGATAGCTATGGGTTTCTGGAAGAAAAACTCTTTCTCTTTCCCGGTTTTTTTGTGCAGTCACGAACCCTGCGAAAATACACCTATCCTGTCGCAGCCCACACCTTCGGTTACATCGGGGAGGCAGGGCCTGAGATGATCGCCAAAAACCCGTATTACCGTTCGGGCGACTATATTGGTATAAGCGGAATTGAGAAATCGTATGAAGAAATCCTTCGAGGCAAAAAAGGGATGAAGATACGGGTGTTTGACGTGATGAACCGGGATAAAGGGAGTTTCCGTGATGGAAGATATGACACAACCTCGGTGGCAGGCATTGATCTTTACTCATCGCTGGACGCTGATTTACAGCAGTATGGCGAACTTCTGATGACAAATAAAAAAGGGAGCATTGTGGCCATTGAACCCCAAACAGGTGAAATTTTATGTATTGTGTCAAGTCCGTCCTACGACCCAAACCTGCTGGCCGGGAACATCAGGAAAAAGAATTATACAAGGCTGCTGGCCGATAGTGTATACGTGCCGCTGTTTAACCGTGCTCTGATGGCCATGTATCCCCCCGGCTCGACCTTCAAACTGGTAGATGCACTCGTTGGACAGCAGGAGGGAGTGCTTAGTCCCGATACACGCTACGGATGCCCTGGCGGGTTTCCTCTTGGCAATGGCAAAAAAGTAGGTTGCCATCCCCATCCTTCACCAACAGACCTGATGGGCGCAATTCAGATATCCTGTAATACCTATTTCTGCAGGGTCTTCAAATCGATCATTGACAACAAATCCTATTTAAGTACACGTCAGGCATTTGAAAGCTGGCGTAAGGAGGTGATGAGTTTAGGGTTAGGCAAGAAACTGGGCATTGACATCCCCGGCGAACTGAACGGAAATATTCCCACCCCAGGCTATTATGACAGGTATCATGGAAAAAACCGCTGGCGTTCAATGACTATTATTTCACTTGGCATCGGCCAGGGCGAAATTGGTATAACACCCATGCAACTCGCCAACATGGCGGCTGTGATTTCAAACCGCGGCTGGTTTTACACACCGCATGTGATAAAGGCAATCGGAAAGAGCGACAGCATGAATGTGGCTTACAACACCAAACGCCATACGCTTGTTGATCCAAAATATTATGATATCGTAATCGAAGGGATGGCCAATGTAATAACCGGGGGTACGGGAGTCATTGCCAAAATAGATAGTATTACCATGGGAGGTAAAACCGGAACAGCGCAAAATCCACATGGAAAAAATCATTCCATCTTTATTGCTTTTGCTCCGGTGCAAAACACAAAGATCGCGGTGTCGGTTGTGGTTGAAAATGCCGGTTATGGTGCAACCTGGGCTGCCCCGATAGCCAGTTTGATGATTGAAAAATACCTGAATCGCACCATCAAGCGTAAAGATCTGGAAGAACGAATGATCAATGGAAATCTGATAAACGGAAAACAACCTGAAAGTGAGAGAGGACAAGGGAATATTTTACCGGATTGATTGGGTAGTGGTTGGACTCTACCTCGCACTGGTTTTCATTGGCTGGCTGAACATTTATGCCGCTGTGTACAATGAAACCCACAACCATATTGTTGATTTTACCCAGAAGTATGGCAAACAGATGATATTCATCATCGCAGCAATGTTGCTGGCCATGGGGATCCTGATCATCGACTCCAGGTTCTTTTCGCAATTTGCCTGGTTTATTTATGGCTTCTTCCTCTTTATGCTGGTGGTGGTGATCTTTTCTGGTCGGGAAGTCGCCGGATCAAAGGGCTGGTTTGCTATTGCCGGCTTTGGTATTCAGCCTGCCGAGTTTGCCAAAATGGCCACGGCTTTGGTCCTTGCGAAGTACCTCAGTACGCTGGATGTCAGCATTGCAAAACTCCGCAGCCTGGCGATTTCATCGGCCATTATCCTTGTGCCGGCCGTGATCGTTTTTTTGCAGCATGATACCGGTTCAGCAATCGTATTCCTGGCGCTGGTGATTGTGCTTTATCGTGCCGGACTTACCGGTTTTATTCCGCTTGCATTTATCGTACTGCCTGTTTTGGGAATCCTGGCGTTACTGTTGCCGAAGCTCATCCTGGTGGCAATTTTGCTGCTGGTTGCAGGAGGTTTTTACTTTTTCAGCAACCGGAAACTACGTACTACATTGCTGATCATCGCAATATCCCTGGGCACTATTGGATTTGTGTTCTCTGTTGATTACAGTGTCAATCATATTCTGGAACCACATCAGCGCAACCGGATTCATGTTCTGCTGGGGCAGGATGTCGATTTGAAAGGAGCAGGATACAATGTGAATCAGTCACTCATCGCCATCGGTTCAGGCGGTGCATTTGGAAAGGGCTTTTTACAGGGGACACAAACCAAATACAACTTTGTGCCAGAGCAAAGCACTGATTTTATCTTTTGTACGATTGGTGAAGAATGGGGATTTCTTGGGTCGTCTGTTCTGGTAATCCTGTATGTGGGACTTTTTGTCCGCCTTATCCTGATGGCTGAACGACAACGGTCACGATTCAGCAGGTTTTATGGATATGGTGTAGCCTCCATCCTCTTTTTTCACTTTACGATCAACATCGGAATGACACTGGGGTTGATGCCTGTGATCGGCATCCCGCTTCCTTATATTAGTTATGGTGGATCATCTTTATGGGCGTTTACGGTTTTATTGTTTATCTTTATCCGCCAGGATTCATATCGATACGATCTTGTGTAAGCATATGCTATGAAGAATACGCCTACTTTTCCTGCCCGTACCATCCATGTAAAGAATATGACCAGCAACTGCTGCATTCATTTGCTGCGCAAGGAACTTACTGTCGATGGCATCCAGATCCACGAAATTAAATTGGGAACGCTCGTTCTTTCCATTGATCCCAAAAAGGCCTCATGGAAAAAGATCGAAGCCATGCTGGAAGGCTATGGTTTTGAGATCATTAAAAATAAGGAAAAAATGCTGGTGGAGCAGATCAAACAGGCGGTAATTGAACTGGTGCATCATTCCACTTATAATGCGATGGTGCGCAATTCCGATTACCTGGTTGAACGCTTCGGGATGTCTTATCCTTACATCTCATCACTGTTTTCAAAACACGAAAGCACAACGCTTGAGAAATTCACCATCCTGCAGAAAATTGAAAAGGTGAAGGAACTCATAGAATATGCCGATCTCACCCTGAGCGAGATCGCCTATATGATGGGCTACAGCAGCGTGCAATACCTTTCCACACAATTTAAAACAATTACCGGAATATCAGTGACTGATTACAAAGCAAATCCGGCAATCGAAAGGAAATCACTGGATGCGATCGGTTAAATCACAACAGTTGAAATTTACTAAATTTGGACCTTCTTAAAATTTTACACAAGAATTGTTAAATTTTATAACACTTTGGTAAAAGAAGTAGTTTACTTTTGCCCCCAAAATTCTCTTTATCATTAAACTAACCAACCCATGAAAACAGCCACTTACAAATTTAACTTTGCCGGGTTATTAATGGTGGTCTTTCTTTTAATAGCAGGGCACAGTCAGTCACAATCGAATTGCATTCCCGACAGCCTCACTGCCACCAACATTACCACTCATTCGGTAAAGCTTTCATGGGAAGGGATCCAGGGTCCGACACATGTGAGATATTATCCCACAGGAACTACCGATTACGAAGTGCGGGAAACCCATATGAACCATCTCTGCCTGCACAACCTTACTGCCAACACTCCCTATTCGTGGGATTTGAGCAACCTCTGCAACGGAGAATGGACACCATATTCCGGCAATGGCAGCTTCACTACCCTGGCCGACACCATTCCTCCGCCTCCTCCTCCAACCTGCATCCCGACTGACCTCACAGCCACAAACGTTACAGAACATTCAGCCAGCCTCGACTGGGCCGGCATCCAGGGCGCAACCTGGGTAAGATATTATCCGACAGGTGACACCATATATAAATACGCCTTTGCACACCAAAGTAATATAACACTTCATCGCCTTGCTCCTGAAACAGCCTATTCCTGGGACCTGAACAACTTCTGTAACGGTCAGTGGACCGGTTACCTTGGCAATGGCAGCTTCACCACCCTGGCCGACACCATTCCACCACCGCCTCCTCCTACTTGTATCCCGACTGACCTGGCCGACAGCCTTGTCACTGCCACGACAGTTTTCCTGACATGGGGCGGAATTTTTGGTCCAACACATGTGAGATATTATCCTACAGGAACTACCGACTATGAAATCAGGGAAACTCACATGAATCATATATCCCTCTGTAACCTCCTTCCCAATACCTCCTACTCCTGGGATTTGAGTAACCTCTGCAATGGAGAATGGACCCCATATCTTGGCGATGGAAGTTTTACAACCATCACCGGATTGGATATAACCGGGATCAACAATGCTGACGGAAAGGGATTAACAAATCTTTCGGTATACCCGAACCCCATGAGAGAAAAAGCTTCCGTTTCCTTTACTTCATCTGATAATGGTTCATTTGTAATTAAAATTTTTGACATTACCGGCAGGGAATTAACAACACTGAGCAATCAGGCAACAAATGGCATAACCACCTTTGAACTTGATTTATCGGGCAATCCGAAAGGGATCTATTTCCTGCGATTACAGCAAGGAAGCGAAATTAAAAATATCAAACTTATCAAAGAATAAAAGCTAATAACCGATAAAAGCTGTTGGCTATTTCCCCAACAGCTTTTTTTTATTAATATTCTGACAATCAGTTCTTGTTCCTGAAATTTTATTT
>CAISJJ010000452.1 GCA_903885595.1 uncultured Bacteroidales bacterium | reverse complement strand
TGTCCCGCGTCCCGTTTCCCATGTCCCGCGTCCCGTGTCCCGCGTCCCGCGTCCCGTTTCCCATGCCATCCATCGTAGAGGTAAACGATAAATTTGCAGTAAGGTCGGAGGCAAGCAGCCGGATGTCGGAAACCATCTTTTCGAGATTCACTGCATGGGCCTTGAGCGTAGCATGAATCTCGACAAAAGAATCGAGATTGCTGGTGGCATCGGCCAGGTTCTCGCTGCGTGTGACGGGCAAACCCGTAAGACGCTGCAGGCGCCCGATGGCCTCCATGATAAAATATCGGGGAACAGCCATCCCGGTACCAATGGCGCTGCCGCCCAGGTTGACTGTTTTTATTCGTTCAAAACATTTTGAAACCCGCCACCAGTCGCGCGAGAGCGCCTCACTGTATGTGCTGAACAGCTTGCCAAACGAAGTGGGGACTGCCTCCTGCATCTGTGTGTAACCAATCCTGAGGTCGCCCTGATGGGCTGTTTCATGCTGTTCCACAACAAACCGTAAATCATTGATCACTTTTTCAAGCTCCTGAAGAAGGAACAGGGTGGCAACCTTTAAGGAGGTAGGGATTACATCATTGGTCGATTGGTAAATATTGGCATGTTCAATTGGATCGATCATTTGATAATGCCCGGGAGTTTCACCCAGGTTACGCAATGCAACATTGGCAATGATTTCGTTCACATTCATGTTGATGCTGGTTCCCGCACCCCCCGAAATTGCCGGAACAATGAAAGAATCGAAATGCTTTCCCTCCGAAACATCGGAAGCTGCCATAACCAGTTTCTGAAAATGCATGTCTGTCCAGATGTTAACCTGTCCGCCCGTCCGCCCGTCCGTCTGTCCGCCGTTCTTACCGTATTTTTCCCTGATTGCATTCTGATAATCCAAAGCAGTAAGATAACAGGCTTTTTTCACGATGCCGATGGCTTTATACCACTCAATGTGAAAAGGAGTCCGGTCAGGAAAATTTTCGCGGGCCCTGACGGAATGGATTCCGTATAAACTGTCATTGGGAATTTCAATTTCACCCACATAATCTGTCTCTTTTCTCATAAGAATTCATTTTTCGTGAATTCGCCTACTTAGCGCCTTCACGGTAATTCAATACCTACAAGAATACAAAAAAAATTCGTTTCCCTATGCAGGGGAGGTGCTGATGCATCATTTTCCTGGTTGACCTTTCTGAAGTTCCCGTGAGCGTGATTTCTCTTTTTTTGACAAGTTCCTTATCCATAAAGATAAACGCTGAGCCTACTCAGAAAAGTCAGATCAATTGGATCCTGAGCGGAGTCGAAGAATGCAAATACCTGATAATAAAGACACTTCGACTTCGCTCAGTGTCCGGTTTTCCATTAAATTGACTTTTCGGAGTATGCTCAACGTTGCTCATAAAAACCGCCGGGCAATAATTTTCATATATGTACGTATCTATATTTAACCAATTAAATCACACCTCATGAAAATCGCAGGAATCATTTCACTCATGGTTACGTTATTCGTTATTCTTTCGGGCTGCAAAAAAGAAGATTCAGACAATAATGCGTCAATGACATCTGTGCATAATGAGACTGAAAGTCACAACAACGGGGAGGCATGTATGTCGTGTCATAATTCCGGTGGTTCCGGCGAAGGGTCATTTAACGTTGCAGGTTCTGTTTACACCGAGGACTTGTCAACAGCCAATGCAAATGGCACCGTCTACCTTTATTCGGGACAAAACGGAACCGGGACCCTGGTCGCAACCATTGAAGTTGATGGAAAAGGAAATTTCTTTACCACCGCTTCGGTGATTCCTGCCGCCGGCGTTTATGCGCAAGTCAAAGGAGCCTCCGGAAACGTGAAAAACATGAGTCAGCTGTTCACTTCAGGAAATTGCAACAGCTGTCATGGAGTAGGTACAGCAAAGATTTGGGTGAATTAAAACGTGACGCGTGACGGGTGACGGGTGACGGGTAACAGGTGACAGGTGACAGGTGACGGGTGACGGGTGACAAGTTTTATTTCGAGATCTTCTCCAGGACAGCAGCAAGAATCAAATCTTCAGCGGTTTTTGCTTTTAACACCAGTTCGTCGGCCTGTTTCATAATATCATCCAGGAATGCCTTATCCTTGAAACCGGCTCCATTCACCTTCACATTCAGGTAAGCCCCGATCACCGCTGAACGCACACAAAGGGCGCCCACGCCGGCATCGGTCACCGAATTGGGATTTCCTGCTTCCACCATAGCCCTGATAATCTCAAATGATTCAAAAGCTTTTTGCATTGTCCTGAAGGGAACTTCGATGGCATATCTGGTTGCTTGCTGAATTGCTGCAGAACGTGAGGTCTTCTCCACGTCGGTGCCCTTTGGCAAACCGAAAGCATCCATAATTTTATTAAAGGCACGGGTGTCTTCATCAACAAGAAATAGCAATTCATCCTTTAGTCGTTGTCCCTTTTCAGCCCAGGCCGAAAATTCATCCCAACGGTCGTCCCAACCCGCTTTGTGTGAGGAGAGATTGGCAACCATCGTCCCCAGCGACACTCCCAAAGCCGCAATGTATGCAGATACCGATCCGCCACCGGGCGCAGCCGATTCAGAGGCAGTTTCATTGGCAAACCCTTCAGCAGTCATACTGACGAGTTTTTTATCCTTTGGATCTTCCAGCAAATACTCGATGATCTTCTCCCTTGGATTAAAGGGTTTCAGATCATCCAGGCCAAGTGATTTTACAGCTATTTTGATAATTTCCTCCTCCGAAATACCCACTGATCTTTGCTGTTTGTATAGGAAGTATTTCCCGGCATCAATCAAGGCTTTCCTGGGGATAAGGCCAACAAGTTCCGATCCGGTTACCCGCATCCCCCGCTCCTGCGCTTTCAGGCAAGATACCTCAAATGCCTCATGGACGGAAGTAATGCTGATGTTGGTAAGATTGATTGATACCTGGGCGATGCCATATTCTTCGATAAACCAACCGATGGCTTTACAGGCTTTGAGCGCCCCGGGAACCCAGATTTCGTTTCCATGCTCATCCTTTTTAATCTTTCCGGTGATGGGATTACCCTCGCGAACCGGCCTGCCCTTCTCACGAATGTCAAAGGCAATTGCATTGGCACGGCGGGTTGAGGTGGTATTCAGATTTATATTATAGGCGACCAGGAAATCACGGGCCCCGATAGCGATGGCACCGGTTCGCGGATTAAACCTTGCAGGCCCGAAATCAGGACTCCAATGCGGATCTTCCAGTTTCTTTGGCAGTCCTTCATACTCACCCGACCGACAGTTCGCCAGGTTGCGGCGTTCCGGCGAACGAGCGGCACTCTCATAACAGTAAACCGGTATTTCCAGATCTTTCCCCACACGTTCAGCAAGTTTGTGTGCAAACACGGCCGTTTCTTCCATGGTAATGTTCGAAATGGGGACCAGCGGGCAAACATCTGTACCTCCAAACCGCGGATGTTCGCCATGATGCCTGCTCATATCAATCACCTCCGAGGCCTTTTTGATTGCCCTGAAAGCAGCTTCAATTACGGCATCAGGCGTTCCAACAAATGTTACGACGGTGCGGTTTGTCGCAGCGCCCGGATCAACGTCCAACAGCCTTACGCCCTCCACCTTTTCAATTTCGTCGGTGATAGTTTTGATCACGCCCATGTCGCGACCTTCAGAAAAATTGGGAACACATTCGATGAGTTGTTTCATAAAAAGTAGTGAGGTAGCGAGGTAGCGAGGTAGCGAAAAAGTGCAATCCGACCTCAGGTTTATTTCTGCAAAAGTATATATTTTCGCTAATATTTTTAATTTCGCTATTTCGCATCCTCGCTATTTCGCTACTTCGCTACTTCGCTACCTCGCTACCTCGCTACTTCGCTACCTCGCTACCTCGCTACTTCGCTACCTCGCTATTTCGCTACTTCGCTACTTCGCTTCCTCGCTTCCTCGCTACCTCGCTTCCTCGCTATTTCGCTACCTCTTTTTTTTATACCTTTGTTTAAAATTTCACAAACCCTGTATTTATGAAAAAGTTAATCATCCTGATATTCGTATCTATGGCATTCATTTTCACACAATGCAAACCCAACGATAATACTGCACAGCAAAGTCCGGTGCAGTTTGTCAAACAATCCACCGTCGATTCAGTATGCATCAAACTGACAAACCAGTATGGTGAAGCCATTAAAAACCGGATGGAAAAGGGAGTCAGACAATGCGCAACTCTGTGGACCTCCAAAGATGGCACCGAAAAAGAGTTTGAAGCATTCTGCCTTAAATATTTTGTTGGCGATCGTGCCAAACTTGAGATTATGTTTAACCGGTTTTCGTCAAATTGGGAATCGTTATTCGGACATTTCAACATGATCAGCCTGGACCTGAAACGCGGCATGCATCTCGATATTGGTGAAATGCTGGATGTCGACGAGATTTTTGGCGCATATGAGCCGGGATCGCATTTCAACGACGATTTCTTTAACAATAAACTTGCCTTTGTAACGGCACTCAATTTCCCATTCTATTCCCTGAAGGAAAAGGAAGAACTGGGGCCGAAGTGGAGCCGTTCCGAGTGGGCACACGTCAGGATGGGCGATATGTTCACCGCCCGCGTTCCTGCCGAAGTAAACGTAAAGATCGCTGAAGCACTGACCTCGGCTGATAATTATATCTCGGGGTATAATATTTATGTCGGCAACCTGCTCGACGACCAGGGGAAAACCCACTTTGCAAAAAATATGAAGCTGCTTTCGCACTGGAATCTTCGTGACGAGCTGAAAGCCAACTACAACAAAGGAGACGAAGGGTTGCTGAAGCAAAAGATGATCTATCAGGTCATGCTCCGGATTATTCACCAGGACATCCCCGACAGCGTGATCAACAATCCTTCATTTCAGTGGAATCCTTTCTCCAATAAGGTTTTCAGGGATGGACAGGAGGTTGCAAACACCCCCGAACCCGATACCAGGTATGCTACCCTGCTAAACCTGTTCAACAATGAGAAATTGATGGATCCGTACACCCCCATGTACCCTACCTATATCATGCGTGCATTCGACGGAGGTATGGAAATACCCCAGGAACAGGTGGAAAAACTCTTTACCGAATTCTGTTCATCCGCGCAGGTAAAACAGGTTGGTGAGGTGATCAGCAAGAGACTGGGCCGGCCGCTCCAGCCATTCGACATCTGGTACGACGGGTTCAAGGCCCGGAGCAATATGAACATGGAGCTGCTCGATAAAACCACCCGGGCAAAATATCCGAACACACAGGCATTCGAAGCCGATATCCCAAACATGCTGATAAAACTTGGCTTCAAACCCGATATTGCAAAAGAGATCGCTTCGCACATAACGGTTGATCCCGCACGTGGCAGCGGTCACGCATGGGGCGCACAAATGAAGGGTGACAAGGCCCACCTGCGCACACGGGTCGGCAAGGAGGGCATGGACTATAAAGGATATAACATCGCCATTCATGAACTGGGACATAATGTTGAACAGACGATTTCTTTGTACATGGTTGATAATTACATGATGCAGGGAGTTCCCAATACAGCATTCACAGAGGCATTCGCATTCAATTTCCAGAAACATGACCTCGAATTGCTCGGCATTAAAGACAACGATCCTGCAAAGGAAGATCTGGCTGCCATCGATAATTTCTGGATGAGCTATGAAATCATGGGTGTTTCACTGCTTGACATGAAAGTATGGAAATGGCTGTATGAAAATCCCTCTGCAACTAAAGAACAACTGAAGGAGATAGTCGAAAAAACCGCCATCGAAGTGTGGAACCAGTATTATGCACCGGTTTTTGGAATAAAAGACACGCCCATACTCGCCATCTACTCGCACATGATCGACAACCCGTTATACCTCTCCAATTACCCGGTCGGGCACCTAATTGAATTTCAGCTTGCCCAATTCCTGAAGGGCAAAAACTTCGCCGATGAAGCCATCCGGATCTATTCGTCAGGCCGCCTTATTCCGCAATTATGGATGAAGAACGCCGTGGGCAGTGAAATATCTATCAGACCATTGCTGGAAGCGACAGATGCTGCATTGAAAAACAGGAAGTTTTAATAATTTTGGCATGCCGGGTGCAACCAAAGTTTGATGAATAACAGCAGACGCATTCTTTGGTTCAGGAAGCATCAGATGTGTTCAGGAACAGGTATTTGCTTCCGTCTGATCAGGACAAGGAGTTGTTTTAACCGAGTTCAAATGGATGGACTTATCACCATCCCATTGAGAATGACCGTTTCAACCTTATTGCTTCCATAAGCATAGGGCATATATGAATAGGTTGGGATCGGTTTCGTGATGTAGATGTTAGCCATTTTTCCACGCGCGATGCTCCCGAAATCGCTGCTCAATCCCATGGCATAGGCGCTGTTGATGGTTACGGCATGGATAGCCTCCTCGGGAAGCATCCTGTATTTGATGCACGCCATGGAAAGAATGAATTGCATATTGCCTGATGGCGATGACCCGGGATTGAAATCGCTGGCCATCGCAACCGGCAGACCGGCGTTGATCATCTTACGGACAGGTGCATAGGCCATTTCAAGAAAAAATGCAGCGCCGGGAAGTATCGTTGGCATAGTCTCCGTACCCAGCAAGCGTTCAATCTCAGCATCCCCGGTAAATTCCAGGTGATCAACAGAAAGGGCATTGTATTTAACGCCAACCTGGATGCCACCGGAGAAATCCAGTTCATTGGCATGGATCTTTGCCCGCATACCATGTTTCATGCCTGCATTCAGGATACGGTCTGTTTCTTCAACGGTGAAAAAACCGCGATCGCAAAACACATCAATATAATCGGCAAGTTCTTCAGCGGAAACCATCGGGATCATTTCGCTGATCACCAGGTCGACGAAGTCCTCCTGTCTGCCCTTGAACTCAGAAGGAACGGCATGCGCGCCAAGGAATGTCGGGACAATGGTGACCGGCGTCAACTTTTGTAACTTACGGATAACCCGCAGCATTTTCAGTTCATCCTCCACACTCAATCCATAACCGCTTTTGATCTCGACGGCACCGGTACCCAGCATCATGATCTCATTCAGCCTGCCCAGCGCCTGCTCCACGAGCTCGTCTTCACTTGCATCATGCAATCGCCGGGCTGAATTCAGGATCCCCCCTCCCCTTCTGGCAATCTCCTCGTAGCTTAGCCCTTTTATCTTATCGATGTACTCAACCTCACGGCTTCCCGCATATACAAGATGGGTATGACTGTCGCAGAAACTCGGAAACACCATCTTTCCCGTTGCATCGATCACCTCCAATCGTTCCGGGTCAGGTGTTGCGCGTTGCGCGTTCCCGGTTTCGCGTTCCCGGTTATTGGTCTCATGTTCCGGGTTTTGCGTTGCCTCCTCTTTAATTGGTAATTGGCAATTGGTAATTGGTAATTGGCAATTCGTCATTTCCCCAAAGTCCTTTATCCTATCCCCTTCTATCAGTAGCCAGGCGTTTTTCATGGTCCTCAGTTTCGACATCGCCTTACCAGCAACCATTGGTTGCGGTTTTTCTTCGACTTGTATAAGTTCTTTGATATTCTTGATCAGGATGGCCATGGTAAAAAATTATGGTTTACGAAAATAACCATTTTTACAGACTCATTGCTATTATTTAGGGAGCCGGAAACGTTTTCGGGGATATTGCTACCCTGTTTTAGCCGTTATTTTTGGTTCGTTGAACAGGATGTCAACCTCGCCCCTGTTTTCAATGCATTCCATCAGCCTGCTTTTCAGTTTCCAGCAAGTCATCTGCCGGAGTTCAACCTGCCTGGAAAGTTCATAGGTGGAAACCAATGGGTCGTGGCAAACCATATAAACAATCCGGAAAGCCTCCGTGATCGGGATGTGGCAGCGGTGGAAAATCGTATGAGCGGTGGCCGACTCTTCGTGCTTGCACCTCGTACACCGCCGGGCATAAGGCGTTTTGCCTTTACAAAAATTGGAGTTCCCGCACTTTTTACAGGTAAATCCCTCTTCCCACTTTTTCTCGGCAAGAAATTTCAGACAATCTTCCTCATTGGAAAAATAACCTTCAAGTTCCTTAATGTCAAGCTGTTTAAAAAGTAAAGCCATATTTAAAAACACTTATCGAATGCAAAGATAAAAAAAATAGTGATATTTATGCGATTCATATAAAAAATTATTTTTATCTTTGCAGCGCAAATAAAAACAAAGCACTATGAAAAAACTGACTTTTATACTTCTCTTTCTTGCATCATTGTCAATGAATGCATGCAGCAGCAACGCCGGCGCCAATGACGGGACTCCGGGAAACACTGACGGACAGGTAGTTAAACTGACTGCCGAATCTTTCCGGCAACTCGTTTGGGATTATAAAAAGAACCCTCAGGAGTGGGTTTTCAAGGGTGATCAACCCGTTATTATCGACTTTTATGCCGATTGGTGCCGCCCCTGCAAAATGGTTGGCCCGATCATGGAAGAGCTTTCAAAAGAGTACAAAGGAAAAGTAAGGATTTATAAAGTGAACACGGATGAGCAGCGCGAACTGGCCGGATTGTTCCAGGTAAATTCGATTCCTGCCATGTTGTTCGTCCCGAAAACCGGAAAACCCCAGATGTCGGTTGGCGCGCAGCAGAAGCCGGCGTATGTTGACATGATTAAGAACGTGCTGATGGTGAAATGAGAGCTGGCAAGTTTGCAAGTTGGCAAGCTGGCAATTTGGTAAGTTGGCAAGTTGGTAAGTTGGCAAGCTGGCAAGTTGGTAAGTTGGCAAGCTGGCAAGTTGGTAAGTTGGCAAGTTGGTAAGTTGGCGAATTATGAAACAGGTTAGCAAAAATGGGTTTGATAGTTTTTTGCCACTGCTCGCACGATCAATCTTTTATAAAAAACAAAAATTAAAAACAAAATAATATGGTAGAACATTTGACAAAACAGGCTTTCCTCGAGAAGGTCTTCAATTATGAGCAGAACCAGGAATGGAAATTCGAAGGCACAAAGCCTTGCATCATTGATTTTTATGCCGATTGGTGCGGCCCCTGCAAGATGGTGGCTCCCATCCTGGAAGAGCTGGCGCTGGAATATGCCGGAAAAATAGACATTTACAAAATCGACACCGAGGCAGAGCAGGAGTTAGCCGGAGCCTTTGGTATCCGGAGCATTCCGTCGATGTTGTTCGTGCCGGTGTCCGAGCAGCCCCAGATGTCGGTTGGCGCACTTCCCAAAGATTCATTGAAAAAGGCCATCAGTGATATTTTACTGAAGGAATCGGTGAATTAACAAGTTCTTTCGTATGGGTGCGCTGTGCACCTTTATAAAACAGAGGCTGTTTCAGATGATGAGACAGCCTTTTGCTTTTGAATCAAATTGAATCAGGCAAATTCATTTTAAAATGTAAATTTGCATATAGGTTTTAACATTTTTAATTATTGACTGTGGAGATTGATCTTCCCTGCCTTGCATCAGAACTTGAAAAACGGTTCCCCAATATCCTTTTTGCCTATGTTTTCGGATCTGCGAAAACAGGTGAGATCAGGCCTGGGAGTGACATTGATGTGGCTGTATGGATCATCGATCCTGAAATGAAAATGGAACTTATTCCCAAACTGGTTGGTCTTGTTGAATCATTTACGCAAGGAGCTTTGTGCGACCTGGTCTTCCTGAATGACGCCGGCGATCAACTTGCATTCGAGGTACTGCAGGGTACCATACTTTTTATCAGAGATGAAGCCCGGGATTTGCATTCTGGTTTTTATTCGGAGACCTGCCGCAATTATGAGGATCATATTTTCTGGATAAAAAAACAACTTCAATACCGTGGATATGAGGTACAATGGAATCATTGAAGCAAAACTGAGGATTATCGAGCAGAAACTGGCTGAGATTGAAAGCTGGAATATTACCGGATTTTCGCAACTTAAGGAAAGTTCCATGTTGCAAAATGCAGTTGAGCGGGCCCTGCAAGTTTGCACCGAAGTGATGATCGACATCAGTGAACGAATCCTGGCTTTGCATAAGATCGCGCCGCTGGCCTCGGCTGCTGAAAACATGCAACAACTTCAGGAAATGGGCATCATACCTGCACGATCCGAATATGAGGATATGGTGAGATTCCGGAACTTCATCGTTCATCGATACGAAAAAATCGACCTGGAAATTATCTTCGGGATCCTGAAAAACAAACTTTTTCTTTTTCGTGAATTTATCAACGATATCAGAAATGGCTGAAAATGAATTCACAACCAGGGAGACATTTGCATGCCATATCAATGAAATGAATTGTTTATCTGGCATTTATCAGTTGTAATGGCTCAACAAAATAGTTGAACCAGCAATAATGATAGGCAGAGAAGATCAGGGCAAAAGAAATTTTGCCCTGATCTTTTTTTTTAAATAAATACACCCTACTTTTGTAATTACATTGTAATTATAAAAAGATAACGCTATGCAGGTATCGGTTATTGACATCGGGAATTCAAAAGGCATCAGGTTGACAAAGTCTTTATTAGAAAAATATGAGATCAAAGACAAAGTAGAACTCATTCTGGAAAAAGGACGGATCATTTTAAAACCTGTCACAAAACCACGGCAGGGCTGGGAAAAATCATTTCAACAAATGCATGAAAATGGTGATGACAAACTTCTCATCGATGATATCTTTAATGATGAAAACCTTGACGAATGGAAATAATGCAATATCAATTAATTATAGTGAACCTGGAACCCACAGTTGGCCGGGAAATAAAAAAAATCCGACCCTGCCTGGTAATATCTCCCAACGAAATGAATAAATACCTGAGGACTGTTATCGTAGCTCCGATAACCTCAAAATCCAGGGATTATTCAACCAGGATCAAGTTCCTCCTCGATGGGATTCCCAATTGGATCGCAATTGACCAGATCAGGACCATCGATTCAACCAGGATTGTCAAAATCATTGGGGATCTCGACACAAAGGAGATCAGAAAAGTCAAGTCAATCATCAAAGAGACATTTGTGGATTAATCTCATATTAATCTTTGACAATGAAAATCGGCATCCTTGGCACCCGTGGCATTCCCAACAATTATGGCGGATTTGAGCAAATTGCCGAACGATTGGCGGTAGGATTGGTTGAAAAAGGCCATGACGTCTGGGTTTACAATTCTCATAATCATCCGTACAAAAAGAGACAATGGCGGGGGGTGAAACTTGTGCATTGTCATGATCCGGAAGACTACCTTGGTATTCCCGGGCAGTTTATTTACGATTTCAACTGCATCCTCGACAGCCGGAAACGTGATTTTGATATTCTCCTGCAATTGGGATACACCAGCAGTTCCATCTGGCATTGGCTGTTACCCTGGAAAGCGAAAATCGTCACCAACATGGATGGGTTGGAATGGCAACGCAGCAAATACAGCAGGCCGGTAAGGAAATTCCTGGAATATGCTGAAAAACTGGCAGTCAGAAGCAGTAAGTTGCTAGTTGCCGATTCGGAAGTAATCCGCGATTATCTTTTAAAAAAATACAATGCCAAGGCAACCTATATCTCTTATGGCGCCGATATTTTTGATTCGCCGGATGCTGGAAGGTTGATCCCTTTTGCGGTTCTACCACATCAATATTTCCTCCTCATCGCCCGGATGCAATCCGACAACCACATTGAAGATATTATCAACGGTGTATTGGTGTCAGAAAGCCAATTCCCTTTACTGATTGTAGGGAATATCAAAAATAGGTATGGGAAATACCTGGAGAAAAAGCATGCCTCCGAAGAGATCAGATTTCTTGGACCGATTTTCGATAAAGATACCCTCAACAACCTGAGATATTTCTCAACACTTTACTTTCATGGTCACTCTTCCGGGGGTACCAACCCCTCGCTGTTGGAAGCCATGGCTGCTTCGGCGCCCATTTGTGCACATGATAATCCCTTCAATCGGTCAGTACTGGAGGAGGATGCATCTTATTTTACTGATTCCGTTCAGATTTCGAAATTAATCAGAGATCATCACCACCCTGGAACCTTGTCAGGCGCTATCCAGACCAATATCTCCCGCATCAGGACGAAGCACAACTGGAGCCAGGTTATTTGTGCCTATGAAAAGGCCTTTATATGAATGCCTTCGCCTTGCTATTCAACTGTTTCATGGCACCCCGAACGATCATCGGGGCATTGTTGACAAAAGGAAAAAAGGATAAAAGGTCGTTTTTATATAAATAGAAAATTTCACGCATTAACATCCCCGGATGAACCATCGCATGTTTCAATTTGTACATGGTCACATAGGACCTGTAATAATTGTTGTTCAACACCCTCTTGGGTTTAATGGTCAGATTTTCAATCAATTTTAAAATTTCCGGCATGCGCATCGTATCTTCATACGTACTTAACACCTTGTGATACAACATGGCTGCACTTGAATCCCTTAACTCATCATCTGCCAGATACCGGTTTAATAAACGGACACATGCTGTTTCATTTTCGAAAACAGGTACTTCCTCAGGCAGGAATAAAAGACCAATGGCCGGACAATTCTCCGAAATACACAGTGTTTTACACAATGCAGCTTCAAATATCCGTCCTTTCAGCTGAAAACGTGTAAGGTCAAGATCGCGGCTGCTTTTTCCAAAAATTTCGCGATATTTCGAAAACTGGTCTGTTCTTGAGAAATTAAGAACAATTTTTGCCCGGTTGATTAATTTTACCAATTCTTCCGGTGTGACATATTCATCGGAATTATCGATAACCCGTATATCAATCCCGGATCGTCTTATATGATCAATGTATTGCCGCCTCCCTTCCTTTTCGAGGTCTCCATAAAAAAGGACATCAATATCCTTTGATGCATCCAGCGGATGATAAATCGTTTTTGCGGACTCAAGCGGCATATATTCAGCATCCAATCCTTTTTCCTTAAATTTTAACACCGAAACGGGGTCAGCTGTTAATACCAGATCACAAACCGCAGCAGATGCAACGTTGAGATTATGCATTACCAGATCATCGAACGTAAGTAAAACTTTAATTACTTTGTTCGTTATCTGGTTGATTATCGCAGAATCAATAACAGGAAAACCATCAATATCAAAAAATACCACTTCGATCGAGTTTTCTTTGATTCTTTTATTGACCAGGTTGATAATACCCTTTGAACCATGCTTATAAAAAAGGTTTTCAGAGAAGATATAATCGGAATTATAAATAACATTCATCTTTTCGATCAGCAGATGAGAATACCTGTGCTCATCCCTGAAAATGATCAAACAGTTTTTTTTAGGATGATCATTCCCCCGCATACCTTTTTCAGACCCATCACAGATTCCCATAACGCGTATTCCTGATCATTGTGAATCCTTTTATGAGCTCGGAAATGCCCCAATCAAGCGAAAATTCCGGTTTGAAACCCGTAGCCTCAATTTTATCATTGGAAACAATGTAGTTGCGCTGGTCAGGATCTTTGCCGACAGGGGCATCGATAAACACGAAGTCGGGCAATTGCTTTTGAATATGCTGGCACAGCTCATATTTTGAAACATTGGCATCCGAAAGGCCAACGTTGTAGATATTCCCCTTCATGGCATCGAAATGTTGCATGGCATGCCTGATTACCCTTGAAACATCCCGTATATGAATGTAATTGCGTTTGAAATGACTTTCAAATAACACGATACAGTGTTCATGAAGTGCACGATAGGTGAAATCGTTGACAAGCAGGTCGATGCGCATTCTGGGTGACATGCCGAACACAGTTGCCAGGCGAAAACTGATGGCATTCGGATGTTCCATCAGGCGCTTTTCAACTTCAACTTTGTCGATGGCGTACTTCGAAATCGGGTTCAGCGGGAGCTCTTCCGTGCAAAAATTTTCATGATCACCGGTGCCATATGCGCTGTTCGTTGTAGGCATCAGAACGATCTGCTCCCTGCCCAGATGTTTCATCATCATTAAAATGGCATCGTGGTTGACCGTAGTTGCCCCGATCGGATCCTGGCTGCAGATTGGCGCACCAACCAAAGCCGCGAGCGGTATGATGATGTCTGCCTTTTTCACCAGGGGCAGGACATCATGCTCAACCCGCGTATCTCCCTTCACCACAGAAAAATTCGGATGGTGGCAAATGTGATTGAGGCTGCTCTGTTTATAAATGAAACTGTCAAGCACGGTAACATGATGACCGGCGGCAAGCAGATCAGGCACCATGATTGAACCGAGGTAACCGGCTCCACCGGTCACGAGAATGTTGTATGTCATAGCATTATGCAGAATTAATTACATTACACAGATCATCTGTTTCCTCATCCCTGAGATCGGGAAAATTCCCGATGTAAAAACCGTAAAAATGGATATGCTCAGCCTCAGGAAAATCGAGGTGATGATTTTTCGGGACCCATCCCTGCAAATAGGGTTGACGCAGCTGGTTACCACCGCCGGAATTCCCTCGCCGAAATTCGATGCCAGCCTCCTTCATCTTATCCATCAGGCGTGTCACAAGCTCATCATCAGGGCGCTTCAAAATCAGATTGAATGCATAATTACTGCATCCCTCACGTGTAAAGTCGGTGCGGTATTTACTTTTGTCAAGCCGGTTTAGAAATCGATCGAAATTTTCGTTGCGACGTTTAATGTTTGCATCAAGCCTTTTTAACTGGCTGAGCCCGAGAATGCCCCCTATCTCGGTATTTCGCATATTATACCCCGGGAAAGCAAATATGAATGCCGGGTTTAATTCCGGGTTTTCCCTTTTGAACTGATCACGCAACCGGGGATCGCTCATTTCCCTGACCATCCCGTGCGACCGGAGCATTCTGGCCTGCTGGTATACCATTTCATCATCGGTACAGATCATACCCCCTTCGATGGTACTCATATGATGGGCATAATAGAAAGAAAAGTTCGACATCCAGCCAAAACTGCCAGCTTTCCGGCCATGATGCGTTGCCCCGTGTGATTCACAAACATCCTCGATCAGGGGAATATTCAATCGGTCAAGGTTATCAATGAGTTCATCTGTAAGTCCGTTAAAACCCTGTACGTGGGTCAGGAAAACTGCCCGCGTATTATTGCTGACCAGGTGAAGCACTTTCTTTGCATCCATGGCCAACGTTGCAGGATCGATATCCGCGAAGACCGGCTTGAAACCGTTTTGCATAACAGCAGCGATATCCGAAACCCATGTCAGTGGCGGCACAATTACTTCACCTCCACCCGGGTGTCGTATCTTTAATATCGCCATGCTCAATAGATTGGCGGACGAGCCTGAATTGACAAACACCGAGTATTTTACACCCAGCCATTTCGACCACTCCTCTTCAAATGCACTTACATTCCTGGAATTGGTCAAAACCGGGTCATCCTGTTCCAGGTAAGCGATGACCGCATCAAGGTCTTCGCGTAAAATATTATTCCGCATCAGTGGGTGCCGCATCTTATTCCCTATTTTTCATTATAGTAATCCCCCCATTCAACAAGGATGGTCGACCGCTTGTCTGTTCGTTCATAAGCATGCCTGTATGCTTCGAATATCTGATGAGGCTCATCCAGCCTGATGACATCAACCCAATCGCACATTGCCTTAAACCCGGTGGTCAGATCGCCTATATGCTGGGATTGCGGATGCAAGGGCCTTTGAGAACCAATGCTTGTTCTGATAATCACTTTAGGAGCATATTTCCCGTCCGACATTTCATGGATTTTATCCAGGTGATTTATGACCTGGTTGGAAGCGAGCAATAAAAAATTCCACCGGGGGAATATGGAAACCGGGACAGTCCCGTTTAATGCCATTCCAATGCTCATGCCCATTTGCATGTCTTCATTCACCGGCATCTCAAGCAATTTATTCCTTGAAACTTCAGCCAGGGTATTGGTCATGGCGGTGCCGGCATACTCAACGGCCTGGCCAAGAAACAGGGTGTCGGGCTTATCGCCTAACCATGTCATCGCCCGCTTTAATTCATCAAAATAGCCCATGTGTCAGAATTGAATTCGTTTTCCCGCACCAGCGTGGGGATACCTGGTCTTATATTTATAACAGATTATTTTCTTAACTCCCTTCTTTGAATAGGTTAATTTCTCCAGGTTCCAAACACGCAGCGTTTCGGTACAAACCGATTTCCCGTTGTCTTCAATGATATAGGTAACCGGCAGGTCGTGAAGCACTGCATACTTGTGGTTCTCGTAAAAGGTACCTGTTTCCGAGGTCATGTCGCCCACAAAACACCACACGTGACTTACTCCCCCTTTACGTTTTATATCCAAGGCCATACCCGTTGCGATCGGGATGTTCCCTCCAACGATGGCAGACGAAAAAATATTATATTCAGGATAGCACAGGCTGATCGACCGTCCATCGAGGATATCCTGTTTCAGCTGATCGCCGGGAACTCCTTTTAACAGGCACTGGTAATGCGATCTCCATGAGCAGAATACCCAATCGGCTGGCTGAACTCTTTTGAAGATCCGTATCATCTGCAGTTCATTCCCGTGATATAAATGCACGGGGGCCTTGATCATGGCAGCATTGAAGCAGTCAGCAATATCCGTTTCAAATGCTATCAGTTTCTCCCTGGAGAGCAGATCGTTCATCTGTTTGTAAAATTTTACGTTTCAACTTAATTTTAAGCATTTCCAGGATATTGGCATGAGCCTTCTCCCCGAATTTGTTTTTTATCGTGTCCAAAAAAGCGGGATCACTGTGATAAATCTGGTATGCGCGGTCCCTGAACGCCAGGATTTCACCTGCTGATAACGTTTCAGTAGGCAAGGGTAACGTATTATAACCATGAAATGAAAAACCCTCGTAGGTATCGGGGAGGGGTATTCCGCGGTCAATGGCATCCTTATACACCTTACTGCCGGGCAGCGCCATCATTGCATATCCATTCCATCCAAAAGTACACAATTCAAGGCTTAGGTCCAATGTTTTCCGCATACTTTCTCTTGTATCACCCTGAAGTCCGAAAATATAATTTGCCATTACCTCAATCCCGGCATCGTGAACCTGTTTGACAACCTGCCGGATATCGACATCTTCAAATTTTCCCTTCGATACCTCGATCCGGATCTCCTGGTCCCCGCTCTCGATGCCCAAAGCCAGCCATTTGATTCCTGCCTCCCTAACAAGTGCAAGCAATTCAGGTCGTTTTATGGTATCGATCCTTGAATAGGCCCACATGCGCAGCTTTTTGCCATAGCCGTTTTTCCGCAGCATTTCGCACAAGGGGATAAAATGGTTTTTATCCAGGAGAAACATTTCATCGGTGATTTTTATCGTTTCAACCCCCATTGAAATCAGTTTTTCAAACTCCCTGAAAATAAACTCAGGGGTCCAGTAACGCATTCCCCGGTAGTTGGCGGCAACTCCGGTTTCATCGTTATCATCGCGGTTGAGTATGTTGATCATGCAAAAATCACAACCGAACCTGCAACCCAGTGATGTTTGAATGGCCGCATAAGGTGTTCTTTTCGCCTGATCATATTCGGCATGCCACAATGGGGCCTTATACAAATCGAAGGGCCTGGCTTTATAAGGCAACAAGTCCCAGGCATAGCCAGGCAGATCTGTATCCATCCTTTCATCCGGAACAATTTTTTCAGGGCGATTCATGATGATCCTGCCATTTTTCCGCCAGGCAATGCCTTTTACAGCCGACAGGTCATTCAAATCGATGACCGGCAGTGACAAAAGATTTCTCAGCGCATAAACCCCCTCGTTGGTAAAGGCCAGGTCGATGGAGGGCTCATCCTTCAGCGCCTTTACCGGAAGCGCCTGGACATAGGAACCCAGGTAAGCAATGGGAATCTTTACCCCTGCCTCCCGGAGGTAGTCTGACATAGCGATGGCTCCACTCATATTGACGGTACCCGAATTTACATTCTGGCCATAAACGACAAAACAAAGCAACCTGGGACTAAAACTCGTTATCCGCTCAAGAACCTGGCTCTTCTCAAGTTTTTCAGCATTGATATCGATCAATCCAACAACAAAACCAACAGCCCTGCATGACTGGGCAAGCAACAACGCCCAGGTGGGGGGCTCAATGGCTGAATAATCATCTGCCAGTTCCTGGTATATCCCGCTTGCATTGCCGGGTGTAATAAAGAGAACATCCATCATCGAAGATTACTATGCGGTTTTTTTTATATGCTTCCGGTAAAACTGCTTTAAAAACTGAAGATACCTGCGGGTGCCAGTCATTGTAATTACTTTTCTAAAAAAGCGTCCGGGAAAATTCCAGGCAGCTATCAGCAATGGACGAATGCCAGCCGGCAGTAAACTAACCACAACATGAAATCCTGCTTGTATATTGAATGGATCGTACTGTCGTGACAATGCCAATGAATCTTTCCATAAGCCTTTATGGTTTTCTGCCAAAAATGCCATTCCCCATTCCAGGTGATAATCTGACATGTTTTTCAAGGTTTGTTTTGGTAACATCACCGGGGAGGCAGGGGGCTTTATCCGGATTGGCTTTTTTGATGTTTCCTCCTCAATTTCCAGAAACACCTTTTCGACCATCGAACCGGACGAATACTCCCGGGTTGCCCTTACCCAGCCGGCCATGGCAATGGCCCTTCTTTCGGATTCATGGCTGAGATAATAATCGATTTTTTCAGCCAATTCCTTCGTGTTTTGAAAGCAGACGACCTCCCTGCCAATCTCAAAGTAGTCTTCAATACCCGGGGCATATTCCGTTAAAAGGAATCCACCCGCAAGACACACCTGGAATATACGGCCTTTGATCTGCAGTTTCGTCAGATCATGCACTGTTTTTGAGAAATTCAGATTGATCCTGCTGGTGCTAAAAACCTGGATCATCTCCTCAAAGGAAATATAGCGGCCCCATCCGGTCCCGAACAGATCAATGTGTACACCTCTTTTCTGTATCTCCTTTATCCATTGGTCCCTGTCGGCATAATATCTCGTGCCTGTGAACGAGACATCATGTTTTTCTTCCAGGGCATTCCAGTCGAGGGCAACAGGAACCCCGGTGTTGGGAATTGTAAGAATAACCCCGGCATTGAGTTCCCGGTACTTCGGAACGGCATCCCTCGCATTGGTAACAAAGTAATCAAGGTGGGGGATCCACCATTTTGAATAGGGATCAAAACGCCATTCGTCATCAAAAAACCAGCCAATTACGATGCTTCCCTCCTGCCTCACCTGGTCAAGGGTCGATCCAAGGATATCATAATAAAATGAGGTCCACAGCACATATTTTGGATGTTCCTGCCTGACGATGCTGATGACCTCCTGGTTGACGGCTTTCACACCGATTTCGGCCGTTCGCTCCAGGTAGTCATACAAAATTACCTTTGAAAAAATCCTCTTTAACGGCTCAAACAGGTATATATCCCATGGAAGGTAAACACCGCAACGGTTCTTTACATATTTAAGCAACTTATTATTAATGAGTTCAATATTATAATAATAGGATAAAAGGAGGATCGACTCTTCTTTCATAAATAGATCAGTGAGCATTAATTTGCCATTCACAGGGATACAATAATGCCCCGGAGTTGATATCACTCCGCCATTGGCTGTTTTCATCATAGGCTATGTCGAGAATAGTCAATGATATCGCATCATCTACGATGTAATCGGAAACATTCGGATTCCCACTGGCAGCGATCGTAATGGAGTATTTGCCCGGCGCCAAATAATTATCGGGTATTTTAACAATAAATTCAGCAGTTCCTTTTGATAATTTCCCTGGGAGCCCATTGTGAACCTGGTGGGTGGTAAAAATATAGCCTGTCCGTTCAGAAATAAGTGCGAGCCCAATTAAAACCGGCTCACAATTTTCAGTAGCGATGCCCGAAAACCTGACTTCAAAGGGCTCCCCAAAACGAAGGTTGTTTGCACATTCGGCTTTTGAATTAAAAATGGAAATTTCCCTCCATTTGAATTGACTTTCAGGGAAAGAGATCTTTTTATTCCTAAGTAAAGGATCCTCAAGATTCCGTCTTGGGTTCAGGAAAACATGATCCGCTTTATGATACACATCGATTACCCGGTCAGTTGGTCCCGACTCAATAATAGTCCCGTTATCCAAAAGAATGCTTTTGCTGCACAGTACACTGATAGCCGAAAGATTATGACTGACAAACAGTATCGTACGCCCCCCTCTGCTGACATCGCTCATTTTCCCAAGGCTTTTCTTATAAAATGCTGCGTCGCCAACCGCAAGAACTTCATCCAGGATAAGTATTTCACTATCCAGATGTGCGGCTACGGCAAAGGCAAGCCGAACATACATGCCACTGCTGTAACGTTTAACAGGTGTGTCAATATAGCGTTCCACTTCACTAAAATCGATGATTTCATCCAGCTTTCCCGTTATCTCTTTTTTGCGCATTCCCAAAATAGCGCCATTGATGTAAATATTTTCCCGTCCGGTGAGTTCAGGATGAAATCCCGTACCTATTTCCAGTAAACTTGCAATGCGTCCTTTGATTTTGATCCGACCGCTCGTAGGACTTGTCACTCTTGAGAGCAACTTCAGCAGGGTGCTTTTACCTGCGCCATTCCGGCCAATAATACCCAGCGCTGAACCTTGCTCAATTTCAATATTTATATCCTTTAAGGCATAAATGACATCACTTTTGCCTTTAATGTTGCGTACATTTATTTCACCAATTTTCAAAAAGGGATCTTCCTGCCCCCTGATTTTCATTCTGAACCAGCGTTCAAGGTCACGGCTGATAGTGCCGGATCCTATTTCCCCCAGGCGGTAGATTTTTGAGAGATTCGTTATTTCGATGGCATTCGGCATTTTCTCAATCCCTTAAACTGTATCGACAAATGACTTCTCTGTTTTGTTAAATATCAATAATCCAAAAATCAGGACAACCAGGGCCATCATGGCGGAATAACCAATGCTCCAGGCACTGAATTCCCCTTTACCAAAGAAACTGTAACGAAACCCCTCGATGATGCCTGTCATTGGATTGAGTTCAATTATTTTTTTGAATTTCCCGGGTACAGCGCTTAATGGATAGATCACAGTGGCTGTATACATCATCAATTGCACCCCGAAAGTTATCAGAAATGCCAGGTCACGGTACTTTGTTGTCATTGCCGTGATGATCAATCCCAATCCCAAACCCAGCACAGCCATCAGCAACACGAATACCGGGAACATCATCAATGTCCAGGTCGGTGCAAAAACAGCATTCTGCCAGTAATAGAATCCCATTATGGTTAAAAACAATATCATCTGTACACCAAACCTTACCAGATTACTGACCACAATACTTAAGGGTAAAATGAGCCTGGGGAAGTAAACTTTGCCAAAAATGTTCGCATTGTCCCTGAAAACGGTGCTTGTTTTGGTCAGGCAATCGGCAAAATAGTTCCAGGCTGTAATTCCTGCCAGGTAAAATAATGGCTGGGGTAATCCGTCGGTACTGATACCCGCAAGTCTTCCAAAGACAAACGTAAAAATTATGGTGGTAAATAATGGCTGAATAAAAAACCAAAGCGGCCCCAGAATGGTTTGCTTGTAAAAACTCACAAAGTCACGCTTTACAAACATTACCAGCAAATCACGGTATTGCCAGATGTCTTTGAATTTTACATCGAAAAGGGAAGAATGACCTTCGATTACAAGATCCCAGTCTTTATTATGTTCCTTGTGCGCCATTGTTGTGAAGCAAAAGTAATTTTTTTATTTTGTTTTAACGTCTTCCGTAACATTGTTATCAAAGATTTGCGAGGTGTTTTACTTCCATAGCCATTTTACGTATTTTCGTAGTCTTCAAATGCAAATGTGTTTTGCATGTCACTTTTTAATATTGGACTGACAGGGCAACCCTTCGAAGGAAGATACCCTGATCCGCATACTGGAGGCACATATGAAATATCCATAAGCACAATGTTGATGCAAACCGTGAATGATAATTTATGGATATTCAATGTGACCTGTAACAATAAATTTGAACAGATGAAATAGCATTGAGCTTCACACGCGATGAAGGACACAGTTATTAAACCCATTCTTTTTGTACATCCCGGTTATGAACTTTATGGTTCCGACCGGATGTTACTGCTAAGTATCCAAACGGTCAGGAAAAAATATCCTGAAAAACCAATTATCGTCGTTTTACCAAAGGAGGGAATTCTTATCGCTGAAATATTAAAAATCGGTCACGTCACAGTTATAATAAAGAAGATCGGGGTTGTAAGAAAATACGATTTCCGGCGATTCAATTTTTCGGCTATTCCCCGCATTCTGACCTTCTTCAGGCTTGTTTCCTGGTTAAATTCGTTTGATGTTGTGTATATCAATACAATCACAGTAATTGATTATATGCTTGCATCACGATTTTGCAAGGCAAAAGTCATTATACATGTCCATGAATTACCAGGCAAATTTCCTGCGAAGGTTTTCGGCAGATTGCTGAGTTTTTCGATGGCCGACCTGATTTTTGTTTCGCTCGTCTCCAAGCTCTCATTCAGGCAGCTTCGCAACGAAAGGCAGCATGTGCTGTGGAATGGCTGTAAGGCATTTCAAAAGACAGAGAGGGTAACAGATCCGGATGGTAAAGTACATCTTTTGCTTATCGGGAGGATCAACCGGAGAAAGGGTCAGCCTTTGCTGATCAAAGCTCTACATTTATTACCATTGGAAGAAAGGAACAGGATCAGGCTGAGAATTGTCGGCGACGTTTATTCAAATCAATCCCGCCTTAAAAACGATCTTATTCAAATGATCGGGTATTACAGGTTAGAGGAGATCATCGAACTTCACCCTTTCACACTGACACCCGAAGATCATTACAACTGGTCGGATGCAGTATTGCTGCCATCCTTGTTGCCCGAATCATTCGGCCTGGTTGCCATCGAAGCCATGAGCCTGGGGAAACTGGTGATTGCAGCCAACCTTGGAGGATTACAGGAAATCATTCAGCATAATGTCAACGGAATCCTGTTTGACCCCGGGAATGAAGCCGATTTAGCAGAGAAAATTTCAAATATCATCCGTTCCGTGGTAAAGATCGATGAGATAGGTGAACAGGCACAATTTGATTATCAGGAGAAATTTACTGAGGAAATCTATGTTGAGAAGCTGTTTCGGATCCTGAGTCACTAAATTTTCATACCCAATCCGGGCCATGATTTGTTTGAAACGGGCTGATCCGAAAGCATGGGATGCCTCGACAATTGTCAAGGATAACGATGTAGTCATCATGATGCTCCTTTGGAGTTTAATCATTCATCATAAAAACCAAGGGAAATACGTTTAAACAGCTCTCCGAAGGGTGATGCATCGTAAGCGGATTGAAAGCGGCAGATAAGCGGCAAATAAGCGGCAGAAAGAAAATGCGGTGCATGGAACTTCGCTGGTTAGTCTCCGAAATCACTGGCACGGTTTACTTTGAAAGGCTTGAACGGTTTACGCTGAAATGAGTGGCATGGTATAGTCAGAAATAGTCGCCGGGTTTCTTCAAGGGTGCAAATTGATGCCATTACGAGAATAATTTCCATCCCTAATATTACGTAATTAACTATATTTTAATATTTTAACAAGGGGGTGGCACCACCCCCTGCCACTGGCGGAGGCTTTTCCCATGAATTATCTTTGATGTATTATTAAAAATCAGCTGAAAAGGACAAAGGCCAATGTCACAGTTATTAACCTTAAAAATCAAACAAAATGGCAACAACAAAAACAAACATCATCACGCATGGATATCATGGGAAGGTGGGCAATCAATTTGTCTTTCGTACGCGGGGAAGCAAAGGCATCATCGCGGCCAAGCCCAACCGGGAAAATGTAATTCTTTCCCAGGCTCAGAAAGAGCAGTGCAAACAGTTCAATTCGGCGTAAATTATGCACGGGTTGCATTAAAGGATCCAGAGCAACAGGAATACTATGCTTCTAAGGCCACAAAGGAGAAATCGGCGTTCAACCTGGCAATAGCCGACTTCCTAAGGAAACCCTGTATCGACCTCATCGATGCGAGCAGTTACCGGGGTGAAATCGGGGATAAAATCCTCATGATCGCTTCCGGCAACGCTAAAATCATGGCTGCAAGGATCTCCATACTCGATGCCGGTGGTATCGTGCTGGAAAGCGGCTTATGCGTTCAGGACGCCGTGACCACCAACTGGGTATACACGGCCTCCACCTCACAGGTCCAGGTGACCGGGCTCAGCGTCCTGGCCATGGTGACCGACCGGCCGGGTCATGCAGCCGCGCAGGAACTGGCGCTGTAGCTTAATACTATTCCAACCCTTTATTGCGGATGCTTGCAAAAGGCTGCCTGTCAGGTGGCCTTTTGCCTTTGAAAATAATGAAGCCATTCCAATATGGTTTTCATTTGTTAAAAATTTTGATTTAATGGTCAAATAGAATATCAATATTAAGTATACTTAATATTTTTCATATTTTTTTCATACCTTTGAAGTATATTTAACAATTATGACACCAACTGTCAAACCGCATATCAAACGGCCACTTTACATTGACCGTGCCCTGCCTTTTCTAGCAAAAAATCTGATCAAAATATTTACCGGCCAGCGAAGAACCGGAAAGAGTTATATGCTTTTTCAGATCATGGACCTGGTCGAAGCATTGCACCCTGGTTCTCACATAATTTATATCGACAAAGACATTCATGAGTTTGATTTGATAAGAAATGACAAGGATCTTCTTGACCATGTAGAGAAAAACCGCCGACCGGGGGAGATGAATTTCTTGTTTATTGATGAAGTTCAGGAAATCGAACAATTTGAAAAAGCGCTGCGGAGTTTATTGGTCACAGGGGACATGGATATCTGGTGCACGGGGAGCAATTCTTCCATGCTGTCAGGCGATCTGGCCACTGTTTTAAGCGGCCGGTACATCGAAATCAGGATTCACGGACTGAGTTTTTCAGAGTTTTTAATTTTTCACAAGGTTGAAGATACAGCCGAAAACCTGAGTAAATATCTCAAATATGGCGGATTGCCAAACCTGATGGTTTTTCCGCTCTCAGACCAGGTGGTTTTTGATTACCTGAAATCGATCAATGCCACGGTTCTACTTAAAGATGTGGTAGCCCGGTATAACATCAGAAATGTCAATTTCCTCGAAAACCTCATCAGGTTTTTGGCCGATTCGACCGGCAGCCTCATTTCTACAAAACGTATCAGTGATTACCTGAAATCACAACGGATGGCAATTTCTCCGGTCATTATTGCCAACTACCTGTCGTACCTGGCATCGGCCTACTATATCACAAGAGTCCCGCGCAGCGACCTGCAGGGAAAGAAAATTTTTGCAACATGTGAGAAATATTATTTTGAGGACCTTGGTTTGCGGAATGCCATCATTGGATATAAACCCCAGGATATTAGCAAACTGATTGAAAACAGTGTATTTCAGCACATGATCAGGATGGGGTTCAATGTTTATGTCGGAAAAACCGGAGACAAAGAGATTGATTTTATTTGTGAGCGACAGGGAGAAAAAGTTTATATCCAATGCGCCTACCTTTTAACCGATGAACATACGATTGAGCGGGAATTCGGGAACCTCCTGCTGATCAAGGACAATTATCCAAAATTTGTTGTCACGATGGATGATTTCAAGGGTAATACAAACCAGGGGATCATCCATTCAAATTTAAGGGAGTTTTTGCAAAAGAGGTTTTAATAAATGTGTTACCATTCAACCTATCCAGTAGCCCCATTGTCTCTGACTTTATTATCTTGTTAATGATTATTTTTTAGTTAGCTTTGGCAGAAAAAAAATTCAAACAAGTCTGCTGTGCCTGGCAACTATTCCCGATTCATTCCGTTCATCTCCATTGTCGGTGACTTTATCCTGTTGAATTTTCTATTCATCGCCGGTTATGGCTATTTTCGTGCCGATGGGCTTGCTCTTACTCCTGCTTACCTCCTTTTTTACATTTATTTAAACGTAACCTGGTTCATCCTTGTGTTTGTTTTCGGAGCCAACACCATCGACAGGAATACAAGTAAAAAATTTCTTTTGTTTTCCTACATAAAGATCATTGTATTTTTCTTTTTCCTGTTCCTGATCTATTTCCAGGTTACCTCCCTCTCCTATTATCCGCGGCATTATATAAAATATCTGTTCCCGCTCTTTTTTGCCCTGCTGATCGCATGGAAGTTCTTGTTGTATTATGCTTTTTATTTTTACCGGAAAAGGGGATTCAATTACCGGGATGTCATTATCCTCGGATATACTCCCGGGACTGTTGAACTTCAGAATTATTTTACCATCAACAAGTGGCATGGATACCGGTTCCGTGGTTTTTTTGCTGAAACACCGGATATTAACCTGCAGGTGATTGGCCGATGGGATGATCTGAAGCACTACCTTGAGTCAACTCACATAGATGAAATTTATATCGCCTTGCATGCCATCCCGACATCCATCACTTCACAAATTACGGAGATCATATCCCACTACCCTGTAAAAATCCGCATCGTGCCTGATCTCGGCACTTTTTCGTATAAAAGCACCGAACTGATCCCTTATGGTACATTGCCGGTTTTGCAAATCCATCCGGGTCCGCTGAGCTATTGGTATAACCAAATGGTAAAACGCCTGTTTGATATTTTACTTTCGCTGTTTACTACGATTTTCATTTTATCCTGGATGACGATGATCTTGTTCATTATCTCCCGCTTTGGTTCCCGTGACGGAGTATTTTTCAGGCAACGCCGCACTTGTATTGATGGCCGGGAATTTACCTGTATCAAGTTCAGGACGATGAAGAAAAATGCCGAGGCCGATCTCCGTCAGGCCACCGTGAATGACGACAGAATAACAACTGTAGGGAATTTTCTTCGTAAATACAGCCTGGATGAACTTCCCCAGTTCATTAATGTTTTATTAGGCGATATGTCTGTTGTCGGCCCCCGTCCCCATATGCTGGTTCATACTGAACAATACCGTCAACTTATCAGCCACTTCATGCTCCGGCACAC
>CAISJJ010000451.1 GCA_903885595.1 uncultured Bacteroidales bacterium | reverse complement strand
CAATAAGTGCAAAAATAAAACACCTGGTTGTTGGTCCGGCATTTTTTGTAATTGGGGAAGACATTTTCATCCTGAAAGAGTTTTTTTTGGTTAAGTTTCAGTTTTCAGTTGTACGAAATTAAAGCAAATCTATTTTGTAACATTACAGGCTTCGCTGCAAATTACCTGTGAAAACCAGGTTAGGTTAGAACTGTTGCCAATTCCTTGCTCATCTGGATTCAAGGTATAAGATTCAACATTTACGCATGTTTTAGATCATGCTGCACCTTTAGTTACATCAAATATACGGCGTAAAAACAAAAAACCCCTAAAAAAAGGAGTTATTTTGTGTATTGCGAATACTGTGCAGACAATCCTCCCAGCACAATTGACTTCATCTTAACTTCATCATTGCGGAAATTCTTCACATTCTGGAAGTAGCCAGCCACAGCATTGTACACACCATAGCCTGTGCCGCGAATACCATCGATTTCTGAAGCCTGATGATAATACTGAACAACCCCATCCACCATGTTGTTTTTCCTGGCAGATAGTTCTACATTGCCAGTCATGGCCAGTGTTTTGATCTCCTCCTTGCAAAGAAATGCCCTGGTAACAATGGATTTTATATCGATATCTGAAACTCTTTTGTCATAAAGCAGTTTAAAAACAGCCTCCAGGTTATCCGGATATGCAGAATGAATGCTCATCACTTTTGCTGCTTCAACAAACCTTTCCTTTACATTTTGTGTGTGGTTGATGTAAAACCGGTTTGTATTGTTGTTGAAGGAGGCATTAAGCGTATTCTGACAAACAACCCTGACAGGGGAGAAGAAGGCAGTAATGGCCATAGAACCATCATGTGAACTGCAAAGAACCAGGTAATTTTCAATTGGACTGTCACTGCCGATGACTTACTGCTTTGGCAGCTTTGCAGTGACAAAGATTATTCCACCCTTACCAAGGCAACCAGCTGTATCATAAATAGCCTGGCCTTGTCCCACAATGTTATCAAAGAACGAGGATAGCCACCACATCAAATTATGATTAAGGCCTAAACCCTTGACTTATATCTATGTTTATCGTATATTTGGGAATTGATATGGGTCAATGTCTCTGACTTTCTGACCTTTCTGCTTCCACCCATTTGCTGCCGCCATGGTCCCACAAAGGCAGTGATCCCTTGAACGGCTGTAGCATACGGCACGATGAAACAATATGGGGTCAACAATCCAAAACATTTATTCCTATGAAAAGGTTTTATATCATATTAGTTGCGTTATTCACCTTTAAATATTAAAATTCAGCATAAATTCAGCTTGAAAACTGGGTGTATAACTGGGTGTATGAAATACAAAAACCGCTACATTCTATTTACATGTAGCGGTTTATAAAATTTAGATGCGGAGAGACAGGGATTCGAACCCTGGGACCTCCTTACGGGGGTCAACGGTTTTCGAGACCGCCCCATTCGACCGCTCTGGCATCTCTCCGGGTGTTGGGAGTGCAAAAATAGGAACAATTTGGTTACCGGCAAGCATGGAATCCCTATATTTTAAAACCGTGTTCCCTTTTGTCGCTTCCAGATCACCTGTCGTATCAATATACTTTTCCTTCTAAAGCAACATTTTTGACCAACCTGTTGTCTAATACATAAAAAGTGATTGAACGGAATGATGCCAACACCTAATAAATTGGTATTAACCCATGGGCAAGCCCTTGACCCAGGTTCCGCCCCAAAGGGCGGGGAATTTACCCGGAGAGATTAAATCAGTTGATACAGTAAGAGGGTTTCTTAATAGCAACTGGTAATATCGTGTTCAACTAAAACATAAAACATATGGTACGTGTTACAGGAGGTATAAGTAAAAACATGAGAGGTACCCTGGGAGGCCAGGTCTATTTCAGGCAGATAAACGGGAAGACCTTAGCATCGGCCATGCCCAAACCACGAAAAAAGGTGAAATGGGACCATGGATAAGGTTGTCGATTGAAAACGCTGAAGGGATAACGATTGAGCAAGGCGAAGCGAAGCCAGGCCGCGGTTTTAGTACCTGGACGTATACTACCACAGTTCGAAACCCGGTTCGCACCGGGACATGTATCCACGTTTCAGTAAAGGATCATCCGGGCAACCTTGATGCCAGAGAGATGCAACTTTAATTGGTGGGAGAAGGCTGGGAGGAGTCTCCAATGTATAGCCGGGAATGCGCATTCGATGATAGGTAAGGAGACCGGAAAGGACGGACGGATTTCAATTACAAATTGATTCCTGCGTGGCTGGGGGTCCCTGAATGCACCGTTTAAATTTACGCCGTCAATACCTTAACAATTTATTTTAACTAATATTTAATCAACTGTTATATATATATTTACAAATTTTTTGTTATGTAGATAGAATAATTTGTCAAAAATAAACTTTATATGCTGAAATTTACATCATAAATGGGCTAATGTCAATATATGCTGATGATCATTGACCTATGTTGATTAACGATTTTTGAAGTTTGAACCTGGGGCGTGAAATGAATATTGAATATTGATCAACGATCTTTGAAGT
>CAISJJ010000450.1 GCA_903885595.1 uncultured Bacteroidales bacterium | reverse complement strand
TCTTATCTTAATGAAATCGAAATAGAGAGCTTACTATTTTTGCCTAATATAGATTCAATTACATGGTGTAGGCAGGAAGAAATGCCACAAACACCCTGTATAAGTAAAATAATGATAGATGAGCTTAGGAATGAAAATTTTAGCTATAAAAAAATTGAAATAAGAAATGTATCATCCGAGAAATCAAAACAATATCTTGTTTTTCAACGAAATATTCAGATAAGTGGGAAGAAACTTGACATTGAAATCGCCTTCGGTTTTGATCCTGTTAAAAACATCATTATCCCTTTAAGAAATCGGAAATTGCACGTTTTTTTTCCCACCACAGAAGAAACACATCTCAACTTATTGCTTAATGCGCGTTTCAGGACAACCGCAAATCGGGAACAGATAAAGCTTGAAAAATCTGATAACCGTAGAATGATAGAGGAGTTGTCACAATTAACCGCAGATAGCATTTTATTCATCAAGAAGCAATTTCCGGAGTTATTGGATGTCAATTTTTTCGCAAGCTTAATTCCGCTTGATGGGAAAGAACAAAATCAGTTTTACAGAGTATTTTTTGGAACAATCAAAGCGCTACTGAAAAATCCAAAGAACTTGCTTTTGCCTATTCAGAATTCGAACTTTGCCTCCGCCAATGAAGTGTTATTAGCAGAAAACTCATCACTAATGGAATTGCTAAACATCACGGATAATGAACAACTATTCGGAAAGAAGTATTGGGTAAATAGCGAAATCACTGCTGCAAAAGCACAAACAAAGGATCTACATAGTTATTTAAAGGAACATTTGGATGTTGTAGAAATTGGATTTGAAAAATTTGCTAAAGTATTTACTGAAATATTTATAGAAAATAAAAATGATCAATGGATTATTAATCTTTACAGGACATTATTAACCAATCCAAACAATCTTTGGAAGAAAAATCCATGGGAAGTGAAAGATTGGGATAATCAAACCGATGGCATTTGGAAAAAAAAGCCTATTATTCGTTTAAGTAATGGGAAAAATGTTGCCCCTTATGATGGACATGGCAATCGTCAAGCTTGGTTACCATCAAAATCGTTAACTTACTTTGAGACTGTGAAATCTACAGTGATCGAGGATAAAGAGGCAAAGGAATTTCTCGGATTAATTGGGCTGGAAAAGCCAGACTTGCTAGCCGAATTTAAAAAGTATATTGCCCCCCAATATAAGAATGAGGGATCAAGTGTTGAAACAGAAAAATACTTGCAACATATATGCATGGCCATTAAAGCACATCGAGAATATCTAAATACCCCGGATAAGAAAAAAGAGCTTGTCAACACTATAAAATCTCTTTACTTTATTAAATCACAGAATGTAGATACCGGAGATAATCGGTTTAGGAAGCCTGATCAGGTTTATTTGCCGACTAAAGTACTAGAGATGTGGTTTCAGGGAAATGGCAATGCTTATTTCGTTGATGAAAATGTACTTCAATATTTTACAAATCAGGAAATAGATTTCAAAGATTTCTTTTCCGCCATAGGTGTTTCTAATGAAATCAGGTTTATCGAATCGCTGAACTTGAAAAGATTAGATTATATTTGTGAGAATTATCACAGATATGTGAATTTTGAGCCGAAGGATTTCAGACCAGAATTTGACATTGATGGCTTAAGTTATTCACTTGATAATATTAACATAGAACGATCGAAAGTAATTTGGAATATTGCTCTTATAAAACATACACACATTACAACTTGTAAAGTACGATCTGCAAAGTTTCAGCGTTCCTTGGAAGGAGTTTATAACGATAAGAAAGCGAAGGAAAGACCTAAAGAGAAGATGATAGAATCAGTCGCAGGAAAACTATTAAAAGAAAGGTATTGGCTTTACGATAGAAAAGACAATTTACTTCAGAAGCCGAATTTTGAAATAACCCCAGAAGATCTTCATGATTACTATGACAAGAGTGATGATAATATTAGTAATCTGGTCAAGGCATTAGGTTTTCGCCCTGAAACTTATACAAAGGAGCAAGTTGAAGAAATTGTGTATCAAAAGGATGAAATAATAAGGGAACTTGAAAAAAAGCTTAATAAATATGAAAAGGCAAATCCCAGACAGAGACCACAGCGTGAATATGTATTGGAGGAGTTAGAGTTATGTGTTGTACCAGAGCCAAACCATTTAATCCTAAAGAACAAGGGTGATTTGGAGCGACTCACATATCAAATACCTGGCATAGGAAAATGTTTAGACACTAATGAACATACAGATAGTGATACTAATCATGATGGTGACGATAATCATAGCAACGTTGACAAAAGGGAATATGGTCGTTGGGCAGAGGAGTACGTCGTTAAACAATTATATGGCAAATATAAAGACGATGAAGATATAATCATAGAATGGTTAAATGAGCATACTGAAACAGGTATAGGATGCGATATAATAATCAAGAAGAATAACGAACAGATTGAATTTATCGATGTGAAAGGTAAAGTAAACTGTAAACCGGAATTTTTTGAAGTTTCAGAGATTCAATTACGATTTGCCAGCGAACAAGGAGAAAAGTATTATTTCTTTGTAGTCTCGAATGTTAAATCAAAAGAAATAAAAATAGAAAGGGTGATTCAGAATCCAATAAAAGAATGGAGAGAAAATAGGCTTATTGTCTCTTCTATAAAATTCATGATTTAGATGACCAGACTTGACTTGAATTGCGAACAGAAAGATACTCCGGAGTTTTTGGCTGCATTAGAGTCGTCAAAATATCATATAAATGGTCATCTAGATGAGCAGTAGGTGGGGGAGTTAGAATATTTTCGGGAATACAGAATATTCACAAGAAATGGGTAGGATTAATGGATACCAGAAACTATTATACAGAGCAAAGAACAGGACGGTCATCCTAAAAGATGAGAAAATGCTGGGTACTTGCAAAAAAGCAGAGTCCGAATATGTCCGCATGATCATGGTTACATAAAGATTTTTCATAACAAGGAGGATACATCGTGATTTCATTCCCTTTTAAGGTCGGAAAAGCTTTCCTTGAAGCGTCAAATCACCCTATTACAATACCTCAGCGGAACAATACACGCTTAATCGAGGAAGTCTACCAAGGGAAAGGGAATCGATCAATACCGGTTCGTATTACTCCAGTCCAAGGAAGAAATCTGAATGGTGAAATATACTATGGAGTCTCTAGCTATGGACCATATTACCAGATCAAAATATTAGGGAATTATCCAGGTTATTACCTCGGTGACCTCAAAATCGGAGATTTCGTCTTTATAACAGTCAAGAGGGTCGATAACATAATAGAAGTTAAAATTCACTCCTCCGCAGAATTAAGGAAAAATTTCGACAATTTCTGCAATCCGGCAATATAAGTTATAAAGCGCTCAGCAAATCAGGGTCATTGACTTTAAAATATATAAACTGGAGGACTGGAAATGGCTGTTGAATTACAACATTGGAGCATCATAATTCCCATCGAGAATATTAATAAATGCAAATCTCTCGGAGGATTTGAAAAATTCATCGAGTCGCAAAAAGATCGCATAGGTTATGATGTTTGGTATGATGAATACCTCTACCGGTATCGAGTGCCTTTCGACAATATCAAGATCATAAAGATATTTAAGTTTTGGGAAAATGAAGGATTGCAATTGTGCAATAGAGTTGCCGGGGATTCAGCATCATATACATTTACGGATTTTTGTTTAACACATGATTACGGTATATCATTGTTCATGTGTAATTGGTTAAAAGTAGATACAGATGTCCCTTGTGTTTGGTTAAAGGGTAAACCAAGAGGCGAATTACGTGGTAGTAATAGGAAAAAATCTAAAGTGACAAGTGAATCAACGATCGGAGAGGGACACTATTTTGATTTATTTGAAAGACTCTACAAATTCCATCAGGATAAGGATATTTCATGGGCTCCCATGTTATTCAAGGTATTTACATTTAGAAGAGCTCTTGGTGGCTACAAACCTGCAGAATGGAATCCACCCAAAAATTACTTAATGTATTTAGTATACTCAATTTTTTATTTCATTACGGTAATACTATTTCCGCCCGTTATCAATTTAATAATGATGGTATTACCCAAGTTTAACGCAAATAAATCACTTGAGATTTTTGATTTAATAAAATTAGATAAAGGATATACTCTGGATTATCAATGTCAAGGAAGTAACCCAGTCGTTCACACAAGGCGAAAGCTTCAATTTCTAGATCTATTTAGCTTTAAGCCCAAGGATGTGAGTG
>CAISJJ010000449.1 GCA_903885595.1 uncultured Bacteroidales bacterium | reverse complement strand
TGATATACAATATTTTATAAAATTGTAAACCTTTGCTATTCTCATATTTCATTTATTATCAATATTTTACATAATGTGCTTTTTGAACCGAATTTTTCTTTGGGTACATGCAAAAGCACTCATCTATTATCAGAAAAACCATTCATTATCACAAAGTTTTACGAAAAAAGAATGACAGTTACTATTCTCGCCAACTTCGAAGACGAAGAAAAAAAGAAGTGGGCCAATATGTTGTTGCCGGAAACCGAATTATGATTTCCTATTTTGAAGATAAAAATTGGTGTGCTCCATTCGCTGCTTCGCGCTCATGGCGCACATCAGTCTCTCAGACAGCGCAATGTATTACCAGACATCTTCAACTGCTGCGTCATCCAGAAATATTCACTTTCGAACTGAAGTAATTTGCCACGATAAACATCGCCTTGAGTGTTGCTCCAGTAAAACCCCTGCGACCCATTAGAAAGCAGCGAACCATCGCTGATATCCAAATGCCCGGCAGCATGGAGTTTTAAAGCAGAGTTCCATGGGCCGTTCCAGTTGATCCAATTTCCACTTCCGCTGACGTTGTTCCATTCTGTTTCGGTTGGCAGACGCCAGCCATTTTCAAGCTCATGACCACATGGGTCATTGTCTGCCCGCCATTCTATGTCTTCAATTATTGAAGTTATCCATGAGGTATTTGGTGTTCTGATGTTGCCATTATGCTTGTAACCTTGTTTGCGATTAAACTGCCAGTACCAGCCTGCTGAGGCCTCTGTGGCATCGTCAACAGCCGCTGCCTGATGGTCTGCGCCAAGGTTACTGGTTATCCAGCATTTTGATGGTTCACCTGGAATATTTGAAATAATGCCATAGGTAACAGTTTTATTAACCGGCGCAACGCCTCCCGAAATCAGATGGCTGACAGTGATAGAAGACCCGCAAGGTGAAGCCATGGTAGTAAAGAAAATTTGATTTCCATAACTGGTTCCCTCACTATTTGTTGCATAAGCTCTGACATAATATAGGGTGTATAGGGTATTCACTTTCAGTCCGGTAAGGTTGCTAATAAACATACCAGTGCCAATTCCATCGGTAGTATGGTCATCTTCAATAGTTGGGTTTTGTGAGATACTCCAGCATACGCCACGAGCTATTACAGATGATCCTGCTGGAGAAATTACATTTCCTCCACTGGTCGCGGTTGTTTGGGCGATATTTGTAACTGCTGTTGTGGTTAGAATTGGAAGTGCTGGATTTTGAAGAAGTGTAAAACTTACTTGATTACCATAACCAGTTCCCTCACTATTTGTGGCATACGCCCTTGCATAATAAGTTGTACCACCATAAAGGGCCAGGACATGAGTAAAATTTCCAGTTCCACTTCCATCAGAGGTATGGGCTGCTTGGATTGGTGGATAAGGATTGGCATCGTAAACAATACCTCTTGCAGTCACTGGGGCTCCACCATCATTGGTTACATTGCCTCCCAAGGTCACAGAATTTTGAGTTAAATTTGTAGGGATTTCAGTTGTTACGGTTGGTAAGCCAAGAACAGGAGGGATTGTTTCACCTTTTATGCAACGAACCGAAAACCCGTATCCCCTATGACCTTTGTTCGAACTTACACTTGAGCCTCCCACTCCCAAAAACCATGCACCTTGGTTTAGAAAATAATCCGGGACACTTGTTGAAGACCAGAATTGGGCTGAGATATTTAGACCTGAATATTGGCCAGTAAAACCAACACCGCTATAACCACCAGGAAGAATAGTAAACCCACTCTCATTGGTTGCAGTATTTGGACTGTTCCAGTGAATTGTTCCGGTTTCTTTCATTTTACTGCCAGCAACTGCGGTTCCACCCAGATAGGTTGTTAGCGTAATCCACTCCAAATTAGTTGGAATATGCCATCCTGTAGGACAAATACCCTTTATTCCATCCGGGGTATAATATTGCATCATTTCGCCCCATAAATACAATCCCCCATACACATCGCAATTCGATTCAAGATTGTTGTAACAATATTTCTCAATCGTGCCATTGTTTGTCTGTTCCTGAATTCTATCAATCCTTGTCCCAATATTCAGATTGTCCTTCATCCAGCATTGATTCCCGATCAGAACGGTATTATAAGTTTTTCCATCCCGGCTGTCGGTAAAAGGACTACCGCAATTTGCCGATGCTGAGGTGACAGGTCCCGCATAACCGGAGGCTTTGACTTCGTGTCCTAAAGTTGTTCCGGTTTGTGCCATGGGGGTAACAGAAAACCGAATGTACTTATTCGCATCGGCAGTTTGCATCAGGTAGATTTTGCCTGAAACCCCGGTTATTTGTGCTTCATTCGTCCCGTTTGAGTCATCTGAACGATACCACTTAAATATGGAGTTTCCTTCAAGGTCGCCATCAACATCCGAATAGGTATAACCACCTGTCATTGTCTGACCAACCGCTGCTGTTCCGGTTTGACCAACCGTAGTGGCCAACGGAGCGCTGTTCCCTGAACTTTCACAGGAGAATATTAATCCGGGTTGAGTGTTTGGATTGTTATACCACGCCTGATTGGCTGTCCCACCACTTTGGGCCCAACCCTTAAATTCGGGATAGGCATCAACTATCGAAATATACTCCGCCGGGTAATTGAAGTCCACCGGTATATCAAGCGCCCAGGGTAAATTCTCATGCGTGCGATACCACTTTCCTTCACTTGGCCGGGAGTTGTCGTCACCCTTGCCAAAATTTGACAAATCGGCATAGGAAGTAGGCTGATAATCAGCCCGGTGAATCTCAAAGTTACGAGTTCTGTTTCTGATCATAAATGGATCGAAGTTCCCGATGATAATGGCTACATCAGTCACTGTTGTAGGATTAACCAGTGTAATTAGCATCTCCTGTTCTGTTGAAGTTCCACAGGGAATGGTGCTAAGGGTGTTAAAGAATCCACTGGTGGGATTCTGAATCACATTGTCGAAGTTGTCAAAAGGAATGACTACGGCAGGTTTGGCGTTGTTTCCGGCAGCATCCGGTTCAATTCCCTTTGCGTTCAATTGAATATAACTTCCCGTTTCCAGATTATACCCCGTTACAGTTTGCACCTGATTTGCAGGTACTCCGTTCAGTACGATTCCCACTCCATGCCGCCATGCTTCACAACTTCCGGCAGCCTTCACTTTAAAATGGCCCGTAATTGTTTGCACAAAGTGACTGGCATCGGTTGTTACCTCCCATTGATAGTTGATCACCAAATCGTTCATATCAAAATCGCCCATTGAAGGCCATAGATCTTCAAAACACCAGGTGCCCCAATACACCGGTGATAAGGTGGATTTGGTATTCCCTGAACCATTCGGAAACGCAAAATGAAATGCTTTCCCGCGATCGGAAGGATAATCGTCGATCAAATCAGCGATTCCATCACCATCGGTATCGGTAAACCCGGTGGTTCCTTTCAGTCCCGAATCAGTAAAGGTATAATTCACATTTGAGGCTACAGGTAATGTCTCAATTTTCGAGGATCCATCCGGTTGCAGTAATTCAAGAGATACCATCCGCATGGCCGATGGTATCGTAACCGATGTCACAAGAGTTTTTCCGTTATTTACAGAACCACTGTACATCATGGTGGTCATACCCGCCTGATCCTGTGAATAAATATTGATCCGGCACAATGCATTCCCCACCGAGGAGATATTCATGCCAATGTTAAAAGCAATGTTGTCAGATGTTTTCCAGCTAAAATCTTTGCCTATTTCTCCGAGACCGAAGTTATTTGAAGGGTCAACGGTAGTTTCTTCTATGTTTTTCCTGCATGAGATTAGAAAAGTTCCAAGCGTAATTACAAATAGGATAAAGAAGATGTACGTTGTCTTCATAGATGGAAAACTTAAGCCATGTTAATATTAGGTACAATAGTACGCCAAATAAATAATCAAACCAACCTATAATAAGTAATCGTCAATAGGAAATAAGGATCTGTATTAAAAAGTCACTGTAATTGAAATTTTAGAAGATTCTCTGATTGAACTTTCAATCACTTCATGACAAAACAAACGTTTCGCTTCCAAATTGTTTTTAGGTAAAATTTGTGTCAGATATTGGTTTATCGGATTTCAGGTTCTGAGTTGATACACAGACAGAACTGACCACGCTTTGCCGATTTTTTCTGATCACACTATCCACTTCTTCAATAATCAACGAACTGATTAGGTCAGGACATTCCGGGTGAAACGGTTAACGCGAGCGTTTTGTCCACTACACCTCAACAAGTATCAAAATCTTCATTAATGTTGGTTGGTTTAATCTTGATAATGAACAACATGTTATCAGCAACAGGGCAAATAAGAACATAGATGAAATGAATGCATATAAACAAACCAAAAGAAAAGGTGAAAAATCCGCTGTGAAAAACAGATGGTCGAATCAACATATCTTTTGATTTCACATAATCCTTGTATATTCGTTTTGAAAATCAACCATCACTATTATGAAAAATTTGTTCTTTACCCTTCTTTTTCTGTTGTTGATTTATATCACCGCATCGGCCCAATCTGATATGCCTGGGGTTTTCCCCAATCAAGCCAGGACAGATTCAATCACTCCCGGTAAAATGTATAAAGCATGGTTAAACGTAGTTGAGGAGCCCCAGAAAAGGAAAGGCGTTCTGTTTGAAATTAAGGATTCATCGGTCATGATATCGAATTCCCTCAATAAACAGGATTATTTTGAAGGACGCTATGATGTTTCACAATTTGATATCCGGAATCTCGAGGGAATGAAGATCAGGAAAAAGGGGAATGTTGGCAAGGGGGCTATCATTGGGATGGCTACAGGGCTTATCATTGGAGGGATACTGGCAATTGTGACAGTTAATAACCACCCCAAGAAAGGCTTCCACATTTTCTCACCCGGGGAGGAAGCAATGATAGTTTCGCTTCCTTTCATTCCATTGGGAGCTGGTATCGGGGCAGCCATCGGGTCTGCACAGATCAGAATTCCAATTAACCGAAGCCAGGAACAATTCAACCTAAAGAAACCGATGCTCAATAATTATGCAATAAAACCCATTCCGGTTATTAGCGATAAGACATTCTCGGTACTTCGTGACACCGTAGTAGACATGGATGGTAATTTATATCATACATTAGCTCTTGGAGGACAATTGTGGATGGCAGAAGATCTTAAGGTGACCCGCTATGCTGACGGCACAGGAATTAAAAATGGGATCAAAGATGCAAGTGAAGGTGGATACCTTTACAATTGGAATGCTGTCAACAACAGCCGCAAACTATGTCCGACCGGGTGGCATGTGCCCTCTGTCGCTGAGTGGATCTCGCTTTACAATTCCCTTGGTGCCGATAACAGCGTTGCGGGAAAACTGCATGACAAGTTTTCCTCAGATTATCAGATTGGTCAATGGTGGTCATCTACGGAAAAGGATTCCATTACTGCGCAGCACTTTTATTTGAATAATGAAACAATGGCTATCATGACGATTGGTGCAAATAAAAAAACCGGATTACGCGTGAGGTGTTTGCGGGATTAAGTGCGCCCAGATTCGCACTAAACGACCGGAATGTAAATTCCGGTTAATATAACTGAACCTTGATATAATCAAGATGGTGGGCTGTAATAAATTGAATCAGAAAGGCTGGAAACGACTTGCTATTGATAAACAGAAGCCTTACGGAAAACCAGGAACAGACAATGAGTCGGCACTCCATTTTAATGTTCTGCTGATCTGAAGTGATACTTGCTATGCCGCCGGTCCTGCCGGCAGCGAACCGGTATGGATCTGCAATATGGTAATAATCGACACGTTCTTAAAGATCATAAAGGGAGTAGATGAAGCATCCCGGTGCCATCAAAAAATTAGGCGAAGGCGCAAAGAAAATAGATTTACCATTACTTAGAGTCAATTGTTGATGATGTATACCAGCGAAACTTGTACCTGATAAGGAAACACCATCCAGAATTACATACCAGTGGAAACCGCTCCTAAAGGGCGGTTTTGTTGTTTTTTTCAGGATAAACCAAGCTTTTTTACGATTCCTTGCTCCTTTTGTTAAATTCTTACTTATATATTTAGGATTCAGTAAATAGTGATGTTATATTTACAGGCGATTTCCCTTCTGTAAATTGCCTATTTAAAAAATCACGGGAATATCTCCCGGTTCGTTCAAAATATCATCTCTCACAAATAATTATTCGCAAATGAATACGAAAAATCTTTCTGCTTTTTTTCTCTTTTTAGCGATGGCCGCGCATCCCGGTAGTTAATGAATTAGCAAAAACACTTGCAGTTTAAAACAATTAACTCAATTAAGCCTGGCTTTGAGTCACATGCACGTTTTTTACCATCACTAGATAAAATCTGTCATCAGTAAACTACCAATCTCATTCCTATGAAAAAATCTCTATTTTCCTGCTCGCCCTGACCTTTATTGGGCTATTTTTTGTGCAAACCACTACGTCGGCTCGCGCCTTCGGTGATCTGCAAAACGGAGTTGTATCAATGATTCCGCAGAAACCTGATTCCCTTGCTAATACAATTCAGATCGCGATGCAGGATTTAGGCATTGAGGTAGATAAAAAGGTGGAAAAACGCAGGCCTTTTCTTGATGGCAATGCCGCCGTGATTGAGTCTCCTTACCAGGCGATGCGGGGAAGCGTTACCGTGGAGGGCTTACTGATTAAATCAACCTCAGCGGAAGAGGGCCCGGGTAATTTTACACTTCGTCCGTTGTCTTATTCCAAAGGAGATGTAAATAGTGTAAGCAATGGGACAATTTCTATCGAAAACGATGCAGTTCTGCTTAACAGAGGAAACTTAACAGAGCGTTTTACAGCTTCAACCGATGGCATCAGGCAGGATTTTATTATTTCAGCTTCACCCGCGGGAGCCGGAAAGCTGTCGCTGGTACTGGAATTAAAAGGAGCAAAAGCTGCAAATTCCTTGCAGGGTGTATCTGTTATAATGGATAACGGCAGGAAACTGGAGTACCACCGGCTTTTTATCACCGATGCACTTGGAAAGACTTTTCCGGGCGAAATGAAGGCGATTTCGGAAGATCTTATTTGTATATGGGTGCATGATTCAGGTGCGGCATATCCTTTAACCATCGACCCGACGATCACCGATGCCAACTGGGTGGCAATCACCGGATTTAACGGTTCTGTTTATGCCATTGCAGTAAGTGGAAGTAATTTGTATGTGGGAGGAATGTTTACAACGGCCGGAGGCGTTAGCGCAACCAATATAGCCAAATGGGATGGAACTACCTGGTCGACCCTTGGGTCCGGATTATCCGGAACATTCGCTCAGGTATTGGCGATGGCAATGAGCGGAACTACTGAATTATTTGTGAGCGGTAATTTCACGACCGCAGGAGGTAAATCTTCACCTTATCTTGCAAAAGTAACAAATTTAGGGGCTGTCGCAGTTTCGGCAACAGCAGGGACAACCACAGGTTCGTACTGCACCTTGAAAGAGGCTTTTGATGCCATCAACGTTGGGACAAATCAGGGCACGGTTACCGTCACTATCAGTGCGAGTACGACCGAAACAGCTTCGGCGGTACTGAATGCCAGCGGAACCGGCACCGCGTCCAACACTTCAAGTTACACCATTGTTAGCGGTTAATAGACCAATAAACAATATGAACAAAAAGACAATTATATATTCAGCAATAGTAATATTGACGTTTTTGATTGCTTTTTATGGAAGGAGAATACTGTCAGATTATTATACAATTTTCATTTTTTCTGATTATCTGAGAATATCCTATTCCTATTTGTGGTGGATATTACCAACAGCATTAATTACGGGACTTCTATTTGGGTTTAATAAGATTTTAGAAAATATTGGTATTCAAAAAGGCTTTACCATTGGGCTGGTATTTTCAATTATTGCTGTATTACCTATGTTAATAAGCTCAGCATTAATTGGACAGATAGGAGCAGATTTAAAAATGTCAGGTCTTATTCATCAGACATTTTTTGCAGGGTTTATGGAGGAGTATCTTTTTAGAGGGTTTTTATTTGGAATATTATTCAGAAAATTAGGTTGGGGATTTATTCCTGCTTCAATATTTGGAGCCTTGATTTTCGGATTAGGTCATATTTATCAAGGCTCTACGTTTCTCGAAACGACAGGAGTCTTTTTCGTAACTTCTCTTGGTGCTATTTGGTTCGCATGGTTATACATTGAATGGAATAATAACTTATGGGTTCCCATTTTCCTTCATATTCTAATGAATCTTTCATGGGGATTGTTTGAAGTAAGTAGTAACGCATTGGGTGGATTTTATACAAACCTGTTTAGAATAATCACAATTATTTTAGCAATAATAATAACTATTAAATACAATAAGAATAACGAATTAAGAATAAACAAAAAGAATCTGATTGTAAACACTAACAACCGCTAATCGAGTAGGCTGCCCCGCCGGTATCCCAGACAGGGAGAACATCTCACTCCAATGATCGTACAGACATAATAACCAGTGGTTTAATAAATCTATTCCGAACACTATTTCCCTATTCGCTCTTCTGCAATCAGTCTAACGAGTAGCGGCAAAGTATTTCACCTCGATCATAACCCATAAAAGATAACTTGTTATTACAGGCCTCACTACGTGCCCTTGCCATGCACCAATTTCCATTGACCTGTTTCAAAACTGAATACCAGCGGTGCATGTCAGGAGCACTCCGTTCACCTTCCATAAAAGTTACTTTTATGAGTTATTCTCCGATCCCTTTGCCGTTTGCTGGCACCGGTGAATACATTGCCGCTTCAGCTTCGTTTGAGCAGGTCTGCCAGCTACCCGTAAAAGCCAACCAGCGGAAAGAAATGGCCGCAGGTTGGCTCCTCAGTGTTTCTCAGTCATCCAGCCAGCTTCTGCCACCGATTGCACGCCTC
>CAISJJ010000448.1 GCA_903885595.1 uncultured Bacteroidales bacterium | reverse complement strand
TTTATGTTGAATCCGGCATCAGCTAAATGAAGATTTTTCAGGTGCCCTGAAACTAACAGATTTTTTAACCATTAAAATTGTAAAACCATGAAAAAACTCTGCTTCATTTTTGCACTGGCTTTGTTTGCCTTCACCGGCACTAAAACATTCTCCCAAACGGATTCACTGTCATTTACCACATCGGGCACCTTTACAGTTCCTGCCGGGATTACCTCTCTTACGATTACAGTTGTCGGAGCCGGAGGTAACGGCTGGCTTAACGGCGGCGGCGGTGGTGGCGGCGGCGGATATGCAAAGGGGACCTATACAGTAACACCCCTATCGACACTCAATATAACGGTTGGCACTCCTAATGGAGGAGTTGTTGGCGGAACCACGAGTGTGGGTGGGCTGCTTTCAGCAACAGGGGGAGGTGAAGGATTTACCGTACCAAATCCCAACCTGGGTGGTGGTGGCGCAGGGGGTGTTGGATCAGGTGGTACTATTGCAAATAAAATGGGAGGAACCGGTGGCGGTGGTTACTGGACCTATTTTGGTGGCGGTGGTGCAGGTGCAGCAGGCCCCCTTGGCGATGGCTCAAATGGAGGCAACACGATAACCTGGACCGGAAATTGCGTTACTCCCGGAGGTTCCGGTGGAGCCAGCGGAGGCGCTCCCGGAGGAAATGGAGGGAAAGGCGCCGGTTTTTTTGATTCAAACTGTAATAACACGAACCCGGCTGGAAATGGACAAAACTGGGGCGGCGGTGGCGGCGGAGGTAATGGTAACGGTGGAGCTCCCGGTCTGGGCGCCGGCGGGTATTGCGTGATTTCCTGGGCCGCAAGTACAACTTTTACCTTAGGCGGTTCCATCAAATATCCAAACGCAGTCCAGAGTCCGCTTGCCGGAATTATCGTTAACCTCAAAAATTCAGCGGGAACCATTATAGCAACAACAACAACAAATGCTTCCGGAGGTTATACCTTTGGTAATCTCTCAAATGGGAATTATACACTGGAGGCATCAACAGTCAAATCATGGGGTGGCGTTACTGCGGCCGATGTACTTTTGTTCAGAAAACACATCGCAAATATTTCTTTCCTGGAAGGTATCTTTTTAGCATCGGGAGATGTCAACGGCACAGGAAACCTGACTGCTGCTGATGTTCTCCTGGTAAAAAAACGTATTGCTACCATCACAAACTCCTTTTCTGTTGGCGACTGGTTGTTTAATAATAGCCCGGTCACAATCAATGGCAGTAACGTGATCCTCGATTTTTACGGTTTATGTTACGGCGATGCCAATGGGTCTAATCCAAATCCATAAACTGATTTGCTTTTCAATGCAAAATAAATGGGCTGTCTCATGGTATTTGAGGCAGCCTTTTCTTTTTTCTTAATGAGACTAAGTATAAATTTATATTGAAATATTGACATATTATATCTATTGTATATATTTATGGCGGATTTAATCTCTAAAAACAATTAATTTATGGAGAATCAGCAACTATCATTTTATGAGGAACTCAAAGGGAAAGGAGTTTCCCGCAGAGATTTCCTTAAGTTTTGTACGACCATGGCGGCCTTTCTTGGATTGGAAGCCAGTGGTGTGACACAGATTGTCAAAGCATTTGAGACAAAGCCACGACTGCCCGTTATCTGGTTTCATTTCCAGGAATGCACCTGTTGCAGTGAATCGTTCATTAGGGCTTCTCATCCCCTTGTGGCAGATATTGTGCTGAACAAAATCTCTCTTGATTACCAGGAAACCCTGATGGCGGCATCGGGTGTGCAGGCCGAGGATGCATACAAAGCAGTAATGGCTAAATATCCCGGTGAATACATCGTGATGGTTGAAGGTTCAATTCCGACGGAAAATGAAGCTTATTGTTGTATTGGCGGGCGTAGCGCCTTACAGATTCTAGAGGAGGCAGTGAAGAACTGTAAAGCGGTAGTGGCATGGGGTAATTGCGCCTCTGCCGGATGTGTTCAGGCTGCCAGTCCGAATCCTACAGGTGCCAAACCGGTTCATAAAGTGATCAGCGGCAAGCCGGTCATCAATGTACAGGGCTGCCCTCCTATTGCCGATGTAATGGCAGGTGTGGTGGTTCATTTGCTTACTTTCGATCGCATTCCCCAACTCGACGGGCTGGGCAGGCCGCAGGCATTCTATTCACGACGCGTGCATGATACCTGTTACCGCAGAGCCAGTTTTGACGCCGGTTTGTTTGTTGAATCATTCGACGATGAAGGCGCCAAACGGGGTTATTGCCTTTATAAGATGGGTTGCAAAGGTCCCGTTACCTACAACTCCTGCGGAATCATTAAATGGAACGACAGTGTGAGTTATCCGATCCAGTCGGGGCACCCCTGCATTGGTTGTTCTGAAGCAGGATTCTGGGACAACGGCCCGTTCTACCAGCACCTCCCGGAAGTAGCCGGATTTGGTATTGAAACCACTGCCGACAAGATCGGGATTGGCCTCGGTATTGCCACGGCCGCTGGAATCGCCGGACACGCCATCGTCACCAACATCCGCAAACGTAAAGAGATAATCAATGAACCTGAAGAGGGTTCCAAAGTTGAAACCACGAAAGAATTATAGCCATGGCAGAAAGAATCGTAATAGATCCTATCACCCGAATTGAAGGTCACCTGCGGGTTGAAATAGAAGTTAAAGATGGAAAAATAACCGATGCCTGGAGTGCCGGCACCATGGTACGGGGCATTGAGACCATTCTGAAGGGCCGCGATCCACGAGATGCATGGGCTTTTGTTGGCCGTGTATGCGGGGTTTGTACATCCACCCATTCACTCACATCCGTCAGAGCGGTTGAAAATGCCCTCGGAATCGCTGTTCCGCCCAATGCGGAACTCATCCGGAATCTGATGGCCAATGCGTTGTACATCCAGGACCATGTTGTCCATTTTTACCAGTTGCATGCCCTCGACTGGGTCGATGTGGTTTCGGCGCTCAAAGCCAATCCTGCTGAGGCATCACGGATTGCGCAAAGTATTTCGGCATGGCCAAAAAGTTCAGTGGGATATTTTACAGACATCCAGAAAAAGTTCAAGAATTTCGTAGACAGCGGCCAGCTGGGCATTTTCGCCAACGGATACTGGGGGCATAAGGCATATAAACTTCCGCCGGAAGTGAACCTCATCGCCGTTGCCCATTACCTTGAAGCCCTTGAATGGCAGAAGGAACTTGTGAAGGTTCATACCGTTTTCGGAGGAAAGAATCCTCATCCCAATTACCTGGTAGGAGGCGTTCCCTGCTCCATCAACATCGATGAGGCCAATGCAGTCAATGCCGAGCGACTTGCCTTTGTTGGTAAGCTGTTTGAAGATGCTAAAACATTCGTAGACCAGGTTTATATTCCCGATCTTGTTGCTGTTGCATCTTTCTACAAAGACTGGGGTGCAATCGGGGGAGGCCTGACCAATTATTTATCCTTTGGCGATTTCCCAACCAACGGATACGACAATCCCGACAGCTTCAAGATTCCCCGTGGCGCCATCCTTGGACGTGATCTGAGTAAAATCCATGAGGTTAAAGCCGAGGATCCGGAACAGATTCAGGAGTATATCAACAATTCATGGTACGAATATGCAAAGGGCAACGAAACCGGGCTTCATCCATGGGATGGGGAGACCAAGTTCAACTATACCGGACCCAAGCCTCCGTATGAGCACCTGGATGTTTCCCAGAAATACAGTTGGGTGAAAACTCCGCGATGGAAAGGAAACCCGATGGAGGTCGGTCCGCTGTCACGCATGCTGGTAGGCTATGCCTCTGGACGCCCCGAATTCAAAGAGGTGGTCGATAGTACGTTGAAAGCACTGGATGTACCGGTTGCTGCATTATTCTCCACCCTGGGACGAACCGCCGCCAGGGGTCTTGAGACCAAATTGGTTTGCGGATGGGCGCTGGAGTTTTATCAGCAATTGCTGACCAATATCAAGAATGGAGATTCCCGCACGCAAAATAACGCTAAATGGGAACCGGAATCATGGCCCAAACAGGCCAAAGGCATTGGCATGGTGGAAGCGCCCCGGGGCGCCTTGTCGCATTTCATCGTGATTGAGGATAAGAAAATTGCCAATTACCAGTTGGTAGTGCCTACTACCTGGAATGCATCCCCGCGCGACCTCAAAGGCCAGCGCTCTGCCTATGAGGAGTCGCTAATCGGAACCCCGGTAGCCGATCCGAAAATACCGCTTGAGGTACTTCGGACCATACACTCCTTCGACCCCTGCCTGGCTTGCGCCGTGCATTTGTACGATGAAAACGGAACTACTATTCATGAAGTGAAAACTTACTAAACCATGAGAAATCGACCTGTCGCACTGCAGGAAGTGCATGTATGGGAGATGCCTGTTCGCGTTTACCATTGGGTAAACGCGCTGTGCATTACGGTGTTATGTGTTACCGGTTATCTAATTGGTAATCCGCTGGCAATTACAGAAGGTACTGAAGCCTCCTTCAACTACTGGTTTGGAACTGTCAGGTTCATCCATTTTGTGAGCGCGTTTCTGTTTTTCTTCAACTTTATTTTCAGGACCTACTGGGGTTTCACCGGGAATGAATTTGCACGCTGGTATAATTTCATCCCTCTTAAACGTTGTCAATGGAAGGAAATGCTGGATGTAATCAAAGTTGATATTCTTCAGCTGACAAATAAAAAGATCGACTCGATTGGCCATAATTCCCTGGCAAGTTTCATCTATTTCATTACATTTCTGATTTTCCTTTTGCAATGCCTCACCGGGTTTGGGATGTATGCGGCCATGAGCAGTTCTTTTCTTCCGCAGCTTTTTGCCTGGATAGTTCCTTTTCTAGGGGGTGATATGCATGTGCGGCAGATCCATCATATCCTCATGTGGGCCTTCATCCTGTTTGCAATGGTGCATGTTTACCTGGTATTCTATCATGATTATATCGAGCGACGCGGAGTGACCTCCTCAATGATCGGTGGATGGAAATTCATTGAAGAGGATGTGATGGAACGTCATGACAATAAAACAGAAGACTGTCCTAAGAATTGAAGTTGGAAGAACGGAAGAACGATATCCTTGTTCTCGGGATTGGTAATTTATTGATGAACGATGAAGGGGTTGGGATCCATGTGATCACCGCCCTTGAAAAAGCTGGAGGAATCGCAGGGGCCGACCTGATGGATGGCGGTACCGGTGGATTTCACCTGCTTGGATTTATCCAATCCTACAAAACAATTATAATTATTGATGCATCTCTTGACCAGTACACTCCGGGTCATGTGAGGGTGTTGCAACCACGCTATGCGAAAGATTTTCCGAAACAGCTGAGCGCTCATGAAATCGGGCTGAAAGACCTTATTGACTCTGCTGTTTTGTTGGGAAACATGCCGCAACTTCACCTCATTGCTGTCTCAGTAAAGGAATTCCAGGATATGGGGATGGAATTGTCGCCGGAGGTGGCCGCGGCTATTCCGGTGGCGATGGAGAGGGTCAGGGAGCTGGTGGAATTACAAGTGACAAGTGACAAGTGACAAATTACGATATACGATTGTTTTGTCCCGCGTCCCGCGTCCCGTGTCCCGTCACGTTCCCTGTTTCCCAAGCCATTGATACCATTCCTGCATTCCGTCACCGGTTTTAGATGACATCAGGATGAACTCGAGGTCGGGATTCAGCTGCCTGGCATTGCTCACAGCCAGTTCAACATCAAAATCCACGTAGGGGAGAAGGTCGGTTTTATTAATGATGCAGAGATTGGAAGACTGGAACATGTAAGGATATTTCAGGGGTTTGTCGTCTCCTTCTGTAACGCTGATAACCACCACCCGTTTATGTTCTCCAAGGTCGAAGAGGGCAGGGCAAACGAGGTTCCCCACATTTTCGATGAACAGGATCGCATTGTTTTCAACCTCCATTTTCTTCAGGGCAAGATGGATCATTTTTGCATCGAGGTGACATCCCGAACCAGTGTTGATCTGAATGGCCGGTGCACCTGACTTCTCGATGCGCTCGGCATCCCGTGCGGTCTGCTGGTCTCCTTCAATGACAAAGATCTTTCGTGTGGCAATCAGGTCGCGGATGGTCTTTTCCAGGATGGTTGTTTTTCCGGATCCCGGTGAACTGACCATGTTTAGCGAAAGCACCTGCTTCCCTTCAAAGTAGCCCCGGTTTCGTTCGGCCAGACGGTTGTTCGCCGACAGGATATCCATGTTGAGGTTGATTACCTTTTTCGGAGCGTGTTCATGTTGATGGGAGTAGCTGTTCCCATCGTGTTCATGTTTATGGTCGCGGGAGCCAGCGTGTCCGTGGGGATGTGTATGACTGTGCCCATCATGATCATGTTCATGCGAGTGTTCATGCCAGTTCCCGTGGGGATGATCGTGTTGGTGGTCATGGCCGTGATGATCATCATCGTGATCATGATCATCATGGTGTTCATGTTCATGATCATGACTGTGATGGTGGTCATGGTCGCCTTTATGGTCATGAATTTTAAATTCGTCCGGATTTCCGCATCCGCATGTTTCGCACATAGTTTCTGATTTATAATTGTTTTGCGTTTTAACAGGATCTACTCATTTTAGCTAATTGTTCTGATCAGGATTAAATTTGTCATTCATCCATTTTATCGGATTGCTGATAATATATTCAGAAATCCGATGATAAGCTGCATCATCGCGAATGATATGTTCCCAATAATTTCGTTGCCACAATTTACCCATCAATTCATTTTTTGATTTATAAATTTTCAAACATCCATTTGCAACCAACGATTTATATGCACCAACAATGTCCCCAACCGTAGGGGCACGGTTCACCCGTGCCCTGTTTTTATCAATATTGTGGTCCATGTGTACAACCGCATCGAATGGGTTAACCGCATCGAATGGGTTAACCGTATCGAATGGGGCAACCGGGTTCAATGGGGCAACCGGGTTCAATGGGGCAACCGGGTTCAATGGGGCAACCGGGTTCAATGGGGCAACCGGGTTCAATGGGGCAACCGGGTTCAATGGGGCAACCGCAAGGGTTGCCCCTACG
>CAISJJ010000447.1 GCA_903885595.1 uncultured Bacteroidales bacterium | reverse complement strand
CGCCGGCCGGAATGGACCAAGCCGATAGGAAGAAGCAAATGGAGCTTCCGGTAATATTGACGATTCGTGATATTACGATTCCCCGTTTGCAACGTGACTACGCCCAAGGACGTGCGGGACATAAAATAGGGCAGATCCGAAAGGATTTTCTCTCAGATCTCCATAATGCCGTCAGCAATAACACCTCCTGCCAATTGAATTTCATCTACGGCAAATTTGACAATATTAAGCCCGATCCCACCGGAATTAACGCATACAAAGCCTCGTTTCTTCCTTTGGACGGTCAACAACGCCTGACTACACTATTCTTGCTTCATTGGTATGCATCGCGAAAGGAAGACCATGGGGCGCAAGAGACAGCCTTTGACAATTTCTCCTATCACACCCGGTTTACCTCCGAAGCCTTTGGTGATTTTCTCCGCTCCGTCAAGCACCTGACACCCGACACGAACGAGCGAATGTGGCTAAAAGAGACCTGTCCCGCTTGGGACCAGAACTCGCACTTCCCCTCGCCTGATAGTGACACGACTGGAAAGATCCTTAGCCGTTGGCTTGAAAACAAATATCAATTCTCCAGTTCCTGGAAGCAGGACCCAACCGTAAGTGGCATGCTGGTCATGTTAAATGCGATACATAACAAATTCCACGATGTCCCATGTTTATTGGGAAAACTGACACAGGCAAGTTCTTCCATAACATTTAACTTCCTTCCAATTACTGAAATATCTGCCGATGCTGATGACATCTTCATCAAGATGAATTCGCGAGGAAAACTCCTGACCGAGTTTGAATATTTCAAAGCGGATTTTCTACGGTTGTTAGGGGAATATCATTTTGATGATTTGGAGGCTGTAAAACAAAAGATTGACCGCAACTGGGAACCTTGTTTTTGGCATTTGGCGAAATCATCTGAAAGCTGCGCAGACAAGGTGAGCCCCAAATTGGTGACCTCTGATTTAGATCTTTATCTGATTCGCTACGTCAACTTCACCATGGATACCTTCGGGATCAAGACCGGGGCTTTGAAGAAACCAACGGACACCCCCGATGAATACGACAAAGAAAAACTCCTTCAGATCCTCGTTTGTCCGCCGTCAGATTCATTACACGAATACACGCTTAATCGAGATGCCATTTCTTTTCTGATCGCCGCATTTGACTGTTGGCACAATCTTGGCATCAACAATATAGGTGCCTATTTTGACGAACGCTTTGTCACAGGTGGATCCGAGGCAGGTAAGATGCTTTTCTTTAGTCGAACACCTGTTCAGCTCCTTTCCCATTGTCTGCTGAGATACGGCACAAAAGAATTTACGTTAGATGATCGAATCTTCTTGAATGCTATTCTGGTTTCCTTGAATGAGCCAATTCAGGTTGTGACCGCTGAATGGATAATGCGTTTCCGCATCATTCAGAACCTCTTCACTCACATGGATTACGGTGCGCAACAACTCGCATATATTCTTAATGGAACAGAACAGGTCATGCGCACAGGTGTGATCAAAGACTATCGTGATGTTTTTCCTTCTGATAAATATTTTACCGAAATTCAAATTAATGAAGAGAATTTCAAATACAAATTGTTTAAAACGGAAGGCCGTGAAAGTCCGCTATTACAAACCCTTTGGAAAATGGAT
>CAISJJ010000446.1 GCA_903885595.1 uncultured Bacteroidales bacterium | reverse complement strand
CCGGGGAAGATCATGTTGCTGTGGGTGGGGCGCATCTTGATGGCGTTGATCACCTTGATGAGGTCGACCCCGTTGCGTTCGGCAAAGAGGCTCCATTCATTCAGGTATGCCAGGATGGTGGCGCGGTAGGAGTTTTCGACGATCTTGGTGGTTTCCGATTCGATGGGGCGGTCCATGACGGTAAGCGGAAAATCTTTGGTGTTGAGCACCTCGTGGAGGAACTTTTCGACCCGGGCCCTTGCGATGGGTTCACACCCCGAACACACCCGCCAGAAGTCGCGGATGCTGGCCACGTATTGCTTGCCGGGCATCACCCGTTCGAAGCTGTGGGCCAGTAATGGGACTTCAAGGATGCCCCGGCTGGCAAATGCCTTTTTGAGGATGGGCCAGGCCACGAATTCGGTGGTACCCGGCGCCACGGTGGTTTCGATCAGCACCAGGCAGTTTGGCTGAATCTTCTCCCCGATGGTGCGCATGGTATCTTCGAGGGCGGCCATGTCGGCTTCGCCGCTCTTCATGTTTCCCAGTTCCTTCTTGGCAAAGTCGCACTGCACATCCACCACCACGCAGTCGGCAAACTTCAGGCAATCGCTGTTGTATGTGGCCACCAGGGTTTTATCATCAACCACGCATCGTCTGATAAGCACATCCACCTCCGGATCCTCCGCCTTTACCGGCGCCTCGCCCCGGTTGATTAATGGTATCTTCCAGAACGAACGGGACGAAGGCCGCTGGCACCCGATCACGAATTTGCTGTTTTTGCCGGCGGCATCCCTGGTATCGGCCACAATGGCCGCCATGACGGCGCCCACGAAACCGAGACCCATCACCACCACGATCTCTTTGTGTTCACTCCGCGCCTGCTGCACAAGTTCTTCGAGGCGTTTTAGTTCGTTGTTGTAGTCGGCTTTAACCGGGAGAGGGAAGGATTCGCCGGAGGGGCTGAGAGAAGTTTCAGGTTTACTCACGATCATGTTAATTCTATAGGGTTATGGGCGGTTTTTATATGATGTCGTTGTCGTCAAGTTGTTTTAAGATGTCAAGAAGTTTTTTTAAGTAATCGTCAACCAAGTCCAAATAGTCAGCAACAAGTACTTTGTCTATAGTCCAGGAATTGGGATTATTCCAGCAAATTGACCCAATACTGTCACCCAACTTGCGATAGAAGAAATACCTCCAGTAATATCAATGAGTGATTTAATAGCAAACTTTGGTTTCTGATTATTCTTGAGGCAATTTTGAATTTCAGTTAAACACTCTAAAATGTCAGTCGCTTTGAGTTTGTCAATTGTGGTGTCAGTTCCAATTGTTTCTCTGATTGTTTCATATTTCCTTTCCTGATATAATCATAAATTTCCTCGGAAGTAAGATATATGCGGGTTTCAAAAAAGACGTGGAATCCAAAAGGGAAATAGGAGCTACAGTAAAAACCAATCAAAGACTTTTTGCAACATCGTTGGCGGTAGATGGAATATCAGCTCACGTATTTTTAAATGCAAAAGATCGGAATTCAATTTTACTTCGGTAAATATACTACCCCGGGCATATCTATGTGAATGACCAATACTCTCCAACTGCTTGCGATTCTCCTGAGAGGACATGAAAGTCAGAAATGTTGTGTAGTAGTATAAAATTTCACCAACAGTGATGCGATTTTCATCATTTATTGATTGTAAAATTCTTGAAATCGGATTTACTTTGAAAAGGTCTAATAAACTTTCCTTGTATTTATCCGTATCAGAATGATGTTCATTTGCTTTGAAAACAATGCACATTATACATGAGAAATACCACATCTTCCGGCTATGGCGCAACTTCATATTTCTCGATCCCCAACCTTTATCATGTATATCAATCTTCGCCTTATATTCAATGCATAAAGTACGATAATACCGTACGATATCGTTACAGAGTGATAATATATGCCTGCCCCGGGTACATTCGCTATCAGCATAAAGTTCCATGATTTTGCGCTGAACCTCCTGCAAAGGAAATTCACCATAAACTTGAACTCCTTCGGTCAGGATCAGAATTCGTTTTGTTAAGGTCTCGCTGCAATCGTCTTCGCCTCCAATATTTTCCGCTTTTAATAAATCAGTTATTGAAATTGCTTTTGTAAGGTCGTGCCCTTCTGAAACATGAATCCCCAATTCATGTTCCAGATAATGTCTTAACGGTTTATCGTGAGGAAGGAACGAATTCGAATCAGAAATACAGACGGGAATAAGATCAATGTCTGAAGATTCAAGGGCTTCAAATCGCCCTAAAGAGCCAATAACAACGAAGCAAAAGTCTTCTTTCTTAAGCTTGTTTATTACAAAATATTCGTCAATAACATGACTTGCTTTCGATAATAAATTATCGCTAAAATCATTTGCTTTCTGTAAGACTTCGTAAGTGCTTGATTTTAGAAGTTCTTTGTAAGGGGCGTAATTCTGCATGAATATCTCTTTTGGACAAGTATTCGCCAAGAAGGCTCAGGTTGATAGTATCTAACTTTCTTTTGTTATTTTTCACAAAATACTGTTGTGGTTCTTTATACTTATTCAATCTACTACCAAAATCAATACCATTTTTTACAACTGTATTAATGATATCTGTCTCCTTTATATTAAGGGAATCAATGAGTGCAATATTAGAATAGTATTTTTTTATAGAGTTTGACCACGCTGATTCCCAAAGAAGCATGGAATTGGAATTTATATGTTCACTATAAACCTTTGATTTGCTTTTCCAGAATGAAATGAATAGTGATGAATCGGTTTTGTCAATATAAGGTTCAAAGAGATTCAAGTGAATTTTATGCTGATATTCAACTGCTCCAGGAAATTTGATGTGATAAACATATCCCGTTCTCCACATTCCTTCAATTGTATCAGGCGAAATAGGTGAATGAATTAAACACCAAAGTTTTTTAAGATCCTTGTCGCCAGGGTAATGTTCCTTATTAAATAATTCTATTAAAACAGATGGGTCAATTCCTGATTTTTTGAGAGATTTTGTTATATTAAAAGATTCAGGTAATTGTTTGGATCCCAAAATAATCATCTCCCTTAGCTTGCGGGATGATGTTTTGGTAATGCTTGAAAACGCAGGTTCACTGGTATGGGATAATGGCCAGGTTGCAATATCATGAAGCAGAGCCCAACAAACTGCTAACTTCTTGTTTTTCTCATTGAAATTAAAATATTCTACTTGGTCTAGAATGATTGAGGCTACTCCAAGACTATGATCTTTTCTTGTTCCATCGTTATACAACTTTCGATAATTCCAAACCGGTTTGTATTCACAATCTGGCATTAAATTATCAAATTTTGGAGATAAGACGCCTAAAAATGTTATTTCATTAAGCCTTGTGAAAGAAGGTTCCTGAAGAACCGGTTCACAAAGTTCCTTTATTTTTTCTAAGCTTTCTTTATTAACCTGATTAATGGTAATCAATTTTTTGCAATACAGTTTGCTCTTAAAAATAGCTTTATGGATGAATTCGGCTTGCATACTGCAAAGGTAATTAAAAAAGAGGTTTAAGTTTTTTTAGGTATGAATTTAATGGAAGTATACTATAACACTTAATGGCATTAGCTTCTTTTTAGGAAAAATAATTAGCACAACTATCAGTAATTCAATCTCTCCGCCAGGGGTTCATGACCCGCTTTGAACTGACGACCGGGGGTGGGTCTTACTTCAACACTTCTTTCATTACATCGTTAGACTGGTAAACATGTACATAGCAAGAAAGAGCTGAAAGATACTTTTCGATTATTGCGCCACTTCCTTTCGTTGTTTCAGGTCTCAAGTTTACTCATGATCATAATTTTTTGGGGGGTGTTCGTGATTGCTTCGCAATTCTATTCTTTTGAAGGAAGCAGAAAAGATTTAACTGCCGGGGAAATAGATTGAGTCATACTGGAAGACATTGTATTTTTTAAATCGTAAATCGTAAATCGTAAATCTCAATTATTTCAACAGTCCCCTGTTACCTTGTTACCTTGTCACCCTGTCACCCTGTTACCCTGTTACCTTGTCCCCCTTTTACCTCCTTCACGCTCCCATGACTCCGCTGTTTGGGGAGCATGAACATCCCTTAATGAGACCATGATAAGACCCTGATGGAACCGTGGAGGAAGCATGGAGGAAGCATGGAGCAGGGGTGTATACCGGTGCATAAACCGTGATGATATGTTAAAATTTGTTAATTTTTTCATCAAATTCTTCACCTTTTGCCTTTTCCCATGATTAACCTGCACCTATCTAAAAACAGGTCATCATGTACACACAACAGCAATTCAACCATGTTCTGAACACCCTGTTCGAACAGTTCGACGAAGCGTCGTCGATCACAATCCGTTATATCTGCAAACCGCAAACGGAGACCCAGGAACCGCCATCGTACAAAATCACCGATGTGAACGGCTTTAAAACCCCGCAAGCCTATGGTGAACACCTCGCCTTTCTCCATTCGGCCCTGATGGAGCAGATGGAGCCGGCCATCGTGAAACTCTCTGTGGCCGACCGCGGCCACTTTTTCCTGCGTGCCCAGGAGCGCTGCTCCAAGCTATTGGCGGAGATCCACGAAGAGATCCCGTCGCCTGAGGTTCTTCGTTGCGGCAAGCCCTTCCGCGTAATCCGCGTGTTCAACCGTCCCGCTTTTCAGCCTGCCGAAGATATCCGGCCGGGCGATGCCCTGGCCATCAAACTGTCGCGTCTTGCCCATGGCTGGGCCTGGCAATGGTGGCTGAGCCTGAGCGGACTGCAGGATTTGCTGAAGTACTATTACCTGCATTCGATCGTGAGCCAGGGCCTGTCGCTGAAACCAGGCTCCCTGTCGCCCT
>CAISJJ010000445.1 GCA_903885595.1 uncultured Bacteroidales bacterium | reverse complement strand
CTCAATCAAAAATGGGAGACTATAAAACAGGAAATGGAAAGAAGTATGCAAATACTGCTTATGACGATGAAAAAACAGGCAGTTTCAACATAGGGTATGAGTTTCTGCCTGGCAACAGGATAGGGGTCGTCTATAATCATTTCGAAGTTGGACATGCAGGTGCACCATCTTATCTGAGTCAGAATGATTTTGATGACTACACCGTGCAGAAGAACCATTCTCTGGATTTCATCTATGATGGATCAACAACCGATAAGCGATTCACATGGATGACCCGTTATTTTACCGGTCAGGACAAGTACACATTTTTCAACCCGATCCTGAGTAATCCTGATTTTAATGATGATGGTATTCCCTATATCAAAAATGTTGATCATAAGGGCGCCCAGGCGCAGGCCACCTACAATCATGAATTTTTTAGGGCTACGACCGGTGTCGATTGGGTAAAGTATGAAGAGGTTTCGACACCATATGCTCCGTTTAATTCAGGGTACGAAAATCCCGCCTATTTTTTGCTGCTTAAAGGATTTCTGATGGATGAACAGCTTGTGCTGTCGGCTGGATGTCGTTATGATTCTTATAATCTTATGTATCAGCGATTTGCATCTTCCGAGCAGCAAAGGCAGGGTTCTGACAGTATTACCAAGCAATTTGGCGTTGCATGGAATTTATCGGAGATGATCAAGCTTCGGGCTTCTTACGGGGAAGGTTTCAGAATGCCCGCAACAGATGAGCTTGCCGCCAACTTTGTGTCACCGTGGGGAACGCATTATGTTGGCAATGCAGCTCTTAAACCTGAAACAAGCAAAACCTATGAAGCCGGTATTGATCTTGCCTGCAAAGGGATGGCCTCTTCATTGACCTGGTTTACGACCGATTTCAAGGACAAGATACAGTCGACCACTATTGGCGAAAATGCAACCTGGCAAAATCTGGGTGGAGCAACGATTTCAGGTATAGAAGCTGAATTTTCAGAATCACTTCAGCCTTTCGGTGCTGAATGGAGCTTCATCCCTTATGTCAATTATACCTATCTGACAAGGTATCGTGATGATTCTACGAATGCACTTCTTCTTTATACACCTCAGTGGAATGCTACAGCAGGAGTGAGGTTGCACGATCAACGGGGTCTTAACGGAGTAATTAACGTCGCCTATACCGGTCAGACCAAAGTGCAGAATTGGGAAGATTTTTCAGGTGATGTCATCACCAAGGGGGGATTTGCTGTTGCCAATATGACGGTTGCGAAAAAATTCACTTTTGATAAATCACAAAAAAACAGCAAGGGGATAACGATATCATGTGAAGTTGATAACCTTTTTGATCGTGATTATCAATACGCAAAAGGGTATCCCATGCCTAGACGGACACTTACCATTGGCATCAGGGGCGATATATAAGTTTAGCCCTTGTTCTCGTTGTGCAGGGAGTGCTTTTTTTTGTGTTGCACTCATTTTCCGATCATAAAAAATGAAACTGTTATGAACATGACTATTACAGAGGCGGAAAGAGAGGCTCTTTACAAGGTTATCTACAGCCGGCGCGATGTCAGGGGGCAGTTCCTCCCTGACCCGGTTCCGGATGAGGTAATTGCCAGGCTCCTTGATGCGGCGCACCACGCGCCAAGCGTCGGCTTTATGCAACCTTGGGATTTTGTTGTGGTGAAAGATGTTGAGACGCGCAGCAAAGTCAAGGCAGGGTTTGAGATTGCCCATGCAGAGGCTGCTGAAATGTTCCGGGATGCAAAGCAGGATGCTTACCGTACCTTCAAGCTTGAGGGCATTAT
>CAISJJ010000444.1 GCA_903885595.1 uncultured Bacteroidales bacterium | reverse complement strand
CCTGGAGGTTCTCTTTTGTCGTTTTTACGGTGAATTCAGGCTTGACAGGGTCCATTTTCTGACCCATCTTTTCGATCACTGTTTTATGGTTATTGGCGTGGATGGCTTCGGCCCGTGAAGTAGCTTCGAACATGGATGCAATCTGGGTAAAGCCCTCTTTTTTTGCCTGGATGGCAAAGGCCGCGTACTTTGCACTTGCTGTCGATTCGCCTTTGAATCCGGCTCTCAGGTTTTCAATGGTTTTGTCGGCCCCGCCGGCGAATGTGTTTAACCCGGCAATGATCATCAGGATCAGGCCGGAAAGGATGGTTTTTTTCATGATTGTTAGTTTTAGGATAAATGAATGAAACTCAAAATTCAAAATGCAAAATGAAAAATGCAAAACGCGAAATGCAAAACGCGAAATGCGAAACGCGAAATATTTACAGTCCGATCATGTAGTCGATGACCAGGGAACCGCCGAGGTAGCCGGTGATTGAAACGAATACAAAGGCGAGGAAAAACAGGACCAGCGAGGCATACTTAAGCCTGGTTTGTTCCTTGCCAAGGTAGCCGATCAGGATCCGGAAGAGGGTTGCCAGGATGATGGTAACCAGGGTAAAGGTTGCGAAAAGTTCGTGTCGTTCACGCACAAGTCCGGCTTCTCCTTCCATCGGACTTGTAAAGAAGTACCCGGTTCCGAATGCAAAAATTGCGCCTGCCATGCCAATGATCTCAAGCCAGTAACCCGCTTTCGACAGGCATGGCTGTTTTTTATACATCATTGAAAAGAGGTCGAACAAAAATCCGACTGTGATGATGGCAATCGGAAAATGAACCATCATGGGGTGAAAATGACCTGGGTTGAACATTGTGTTTTTTTTAACAAAGATAGGAAATAATTTGATAAAAAGATAGCTGTGAGGCAATTTGTGAACAACAAATGGTATCGTGATGGAATGGAATGAAACTGATGCAAGTTAAATCAGTTGATGCAGTGGGAGGGGTTTTTTACAAGTTGACGAAGGTTTCCTGATTTAAACTGGCATGATAATGTTCAGTCAATCATGACAAATATGGATTTCGTGTGGAAGGGCGAATGATCAGGGTTTTATTTTAGGTTTGTATTTTTCTGCCCATTTGACCTGCGTTATGGAAAGCAGGTCATAGTCTGTTTTTGCAAAGGTTTCATATCTCAGGTATTTCAGGGTTTCATCCGACATATGGCGACGCAACTCCAGATTTGGTTCAAAGATAAAAAAATGGCGGGCGATTGTATGTTTCAGGTTAATTGTGCTTCCGGTATAGAGACAAAAATCAGTCTCCGCTCCCTCTTCTTGCCTGATAAAGATAGCGTAAACGGCCGGTTGGGCAGGGAGGGGCTTCAACATTTTTTCGGTCAGCATGATTTCCCTGATTTCATTATGGCTGGTCATTTCCAGTTTTGTTATGGTGATGAATATTCATTTTATGTTTTGTCAAAGCAAATTGAAATATAAACGCCAGGAATTTACGGAAACCCGTAAAGTTCAGTTAGGGTTTCCGCAAATGGATATGACGGCACGGTCACTGCACTCGCATTCAAGGGTGGATAAACCATTCACTTTGACCAGTGTCTGCCGATCCAAATTGACCACCCCTGTGCCGGTGTAAAAATCGGTTCGCGCCGGGGCAAATTGACCACCCCCTGCCGATTCAAATTGACCACCCCTTAGAACGATATTTTCCTTGCTTTCTGGCAGGCATTTATGATTATGTTGACTTGTTATTAACAAATCATAAATGTCAAATAAACTAATCGTTATGAGCAAGGTAAGAAACATTATCAGGCTATACACCGAAGGTGTAAGCAAACAGTCCATCGGGGATCGGACAGATCTTCCCCGCAACAGCGTAAAAAAGTATATCAGGCTGTTCCTGGCCTCGGACAAGTCCCCGGAGGAGCTTGAACTGATGAGCGATACGGAGTTGGAGCAGTTCTTCATGGACATGGTTCCACGCCATTATGTTGAGAATGATCCCCGTTATATAGCAGCAGTAGCGTTTTTCCCAGGGATGGAGAAAGCCCTCAAACACAGGGAAAACACCAAGGGGAAACTGTGGCAACAGTACATCGCGCTGAATCCTGATGGATACAGGGTGTCTCAGTTTAAGGGCTATTACATCAAATGGCTGAAGGTGCGTAACCCGGTGATGCATATGGAGCATAAGGCTGGAGAGAAGATGTACGTAGACTATGCAGGGCAAAAGCTACATATCATAAACCCTGAAAGCGGAGAGATGATCCCTGTTGAGGTCTTTGTTGCCATCCTTGGAGCCAGCCAGTTAACTTATGTAGAGGCCAGCTATAGTCAGAAGAAAGAAGACTTCATCGGCTCCTGTGAGAACGCGCTGCATTACTTCGGCGGTGTCCCCAATGCCATTGTCACCGACAACCTGAAGTCGGCCGTGATAAAGGGGAACCGTTACGAGCCGACCCTCAACGAGGCATTCCGTGACTTTGTAAGCCATTACACGATGTCTGCGCTACCCGCAGCGCCATACAAGCCCAAGTACAAGGCATTGGTTGAAGGGGCCGTGAAGATCATCTATCGCACGATTTACGGCACGGTGAAGGAACGAGTCTATTCCAGTCTGGAACTGATCAATAAGGCAATCGGTACAGCCCTGGAGGAGCACAACAACCGGTTGCTGCAGAACAGGCCATTCAGCCGCAGGCAGCTGTTTGAAGAAACCGAGCGTCAAACGTTACATGCATTGGCCGCTCACAGGTACGAGCTCAAACACCGGATTATCGTTACGGTCATGAAGAACAATTACGTCAACCTCACTGAAGACAAGCATTTTTACAGCGTTCCGTATCACTTCATCGGCAAGAAGGTAACCCTTTTATACAGCCAGAGCATTGTCGAAGTTTATCACCGCTATGAACGCATTGCCATACACAACAGGAGCCGGCAGCCTTATATTTATACGACGGTCAATGAACACCTGGCTTCAAAGCACCGGTACATGAGCGACTGGAATCCAAATAAGTTTATCGAGCGGGCCGAAGAGGTCGGACCAGAAACAAAGCAATATATCATTGAGCTACTAAACACGCGTCAGCACCCGGAACAGACATACCGTTCGTGCCAGGGGGTGTTGAGCTTTGCTGCGCGGGTAGGCAAGGAGCGGCTTAACAACGCCTGCCGGCGTGCCCTCCAATATGGAGATTACGGGTACCAAACCATCAAGGCAATCCTTGAACGGGGACTTGACGGAAACACAGACGTGGCGGAACCCGGCAGTGATCAGCCGTTACCACCGCATGATAATATCCGTGGTAAAAACTATTACCGATAAATCTTCCCGGGACTGGGGCCCGATACCGGGCCCCGGCCCCGGTTATTGTTTTAACTTAAAACCTGTAAAAATGAATGAACAAACGCTACAAAAAATGAGACAGATGAAGTTCTTTGGCATGGTCAGGGCATTCCGTGCAAGCATGGAAAATGGCAACCTGGACAAAGTGACCAACGATGAGATGGTATCCATACTGATTGACTCAGAGTGGGATGACCGCAACAATCGCCGTATTGAAAGGCAAATGCGCAACGCCCGGTTCCGGTACAAGGCCAATGTCGAACAGTTGCACTTTGATATCGATCGCAATCTTGATAAAAACCAGCTGATGCGTCTTGCAGAATGTGCCTTCATTCAACGTAAAGAGAATCTGCTTATCACTGGCAGCACTGGTATAGGAAAAAGCTACATTGCCTCTGCCATTGGGAACCAGGCTTGCACACTCGGGTACAAAGTACTTTACGCAAATGCAACCAAACTGTTTTCCCGGTTGAAGATGGCCAAAGCCGACGGGTCTTATATCCGTGAGATTGCTAAAATAGAACGGCAGGATCTTCTTATCCTTGATGACTTTGGCCTTCAACCAATGGATGGATACGGCAGATCTGTACTTATGGAAATCATTGAGGACAGGCACGGAAACAGGTCAACCATCATCACATCACAGTTGCCCGTGGCTCAGTGGTACGAGGTAATCGGCGAACAAACAGTGGCTGATGCTATTCTTGACCGGATTGTTCATGATGCTCACCGAATCGAACTGCTCGGAGAATCTCTGCGCAAATCGCTGAAAAATAAAATCACGGAAGAAGTTGAAACGAAAGAAAAGAATCTAATTTTGTATAACGCCTAAAAAACCAGGAAAATGATCGTTCTTAAGAATAAAAAAGAGGGGTGGTCAAACATATCGGCAGAAGTGCTGTAAAGTGGATCGGCAGGGGGTGGTCAATTTGGTCGGCATATCCAAAGCTTCCCCCCAACTTTTCCGATTGATCCAGTTTTTCAGCTCCAATGAGACATGTTCACGGCAATAGCATTTGCAAGGGTAGGG
>CAISJJ010000443.1 GCA_903885595.1 uncultured Bacteroidales bacterium | reverse complement strand
GAATGAAGTCGATCCTCAGAAATGGCTTACCTATGTCATCAACAACATCAACGATACCAAAGCCTCTCAACTCAAAGAACTGCTCCCTCAGTTTATAGATAAAACCCTGCTAACCTAAGACGGGGTTGGTAGGGCGGATACCCTACGCCCATGTTTTTTGATTTTTATAGGGGTCGAAGCATTGCGGGCGATACCGACAAGGTATACCCAAATGAAGGCAACACAGACTAATGCGATCAAAAATCAATTTAGCGATGCGGTTTGGGTCTGACAAATGTGTATCTTCAAAGTTAAAACCACTGGACTTTAGGGCTTTGAAGGCCGTTTCGGTCTGCCATCGATCTTTATATTTGGCCAAGGCATTGGGATCAGGATTGAATGAGGCTACAATAACAAACTCGATCTTGCAATCCCGACCAACTGCTCTCATCCCACTTAGATAAACCCATTGACCATCGATAATCACAATCTTTTCGCAATGGAGGGCTGTATTCAACGGCAAACTGTTAAACAACCAAAAAGCTCGCTTAGGGCCTTTGCCGGGAACATCAATCCACATGTTATTCCGTATACGAATGTAGAACGGAATTTTGTGATGAATCAATTCCCTGAACCAATCATCCCCGATAAACTCCCGGTCGGCCAATATGGCCTCGATGCATCCTTCTCCGAACAAGTCAAGGAACCGGTGAATGAGTTCTTTTCTTTCAAACGTATTGGAATTGCCTCGTTTGGGAAGCATGGTCCAGAGAATAGGAATAGCAAGGCCCTGATAGGCTATGCTGACCATCAGAATATTAATGTTGGCCACTCCATATTTCCAGTTGGTGCGGTCTAGACAGATTCGATATGGGGGTTTTTCGGGTAACAAACTGAATATTAACTTGGCAATAAGATTGGTGTCGACAAAAAATTCTGCAAAGAACCGCTGGATGCGCCGCAGGTTGGATTCAACTCTGGCATTTCCTTCAAATCCCTGGGCCAGCCTGCTGAAGCATACCGTCTGTACTTTACATAAAGCGATGATGAACGAAACAAAAAACTTAACCCTGGCTTTATTCCACCCCAAACGGGCTTGGAAAATGTCAACTAATTCTGTACTTTTGATCGAGGCCTTTTTCTTCATACACTTAGATTTTTGGTGAGATATTAATCTAAGATAATGAATATCAAGGCCTTAACTACATTTATTTAGAATATTTATAAACAAAGTTATTAACATTAAATACTGATATTCAATTAGTTAAAAAATTGTCATGTACTAAGAAAGCTTATACAAAGCTTATATAATGCATATACATTGATTGTCCGATAACCGAAGGAGACTTAGACAAGACTTAGACGAGACTTAGACAAGACTTAGAGGAGACTTAGACGAGACTTAGAGGAGAAGAATGGTCAGACCGGGATCTGGTTTGGATTTAACGGGTAAGAAAACCTGACGGCCAATGGCTGGCAAAGACCTACAATAAAAATCATCAATATGATTTCAAAGAGAGTATAAAGATACTAAATTATTTTCAACAATAAAAGAAAAATATTTCTCTGTGATATTTCCGGGCACATCCCAAACCCTGATACGGGAAATGTTTCCAGGAATCAATCGATCCTGATATTTAATACCGTATTCATATTGATTCATGTATTTGTGCATAACGGCGCCTCCCTCCTCAATGAGTTTGCCATCAGATGTCAGGATCGAAACAAAAACACCCTCCACTTTAAAATTATCCAGGGGGTAAATCAAAATGCTGAATAATGAAGTATCCCAGGCCCTCATTAATTCTACCTTTTTAATCACCGGGGGATGTGAAAAGTCACAGACAGCGATCTGATAAACCCCGACATTCGATATTCTGCGTTTCTTTTTCCATTTTGGGAGAAGCGCCTTGTAATAGGCTGATTTTTGTGCATCGGCAACAACATGTCGCCCATATTCCTTGGCGTTTTCAAAATGTTCATGATGCCTGACCTGAAGTGGTGACCATGTACGGTTGGAAGTATCAGGAAGTTTGCGCATGACGCTGTTTTTCTGAAAACTGATCCTGTCGAATTTTCCACTTTGACCACTTGTAATCGGGTTACTTTCGTTTTTTGACATGGCTATTGTTTTATCGTGCTTATTTTGTATATAGACAATGAAAATGACGAAAAAGTTGCTTGGGGAGAAAAAAAATTTGGTGATCGGGCGGAATGAAATCAATATTAATAAAATCAGTCGAAACATGACAAATGTTTTGGTAATGTTGTATCTATATCAAAATAAACATCTATCTTTCGCCTTAATTTCAGGCATTAAAACTTTTCAGCGCTGTTTTCCCAAAAAAATAATCTTAAGATCTCTTTTATGTCCGACCAACCTAAACTTGAACGATTGTTGCGCCTATTGATGATGCTTTCTGGCAGTTTTGGAAACAGCCTCACGGCGATTGCCCAACACCTTGGCACCTCTGAACGAACTGCTTATCGTTATCTTGAAACCCTGCGTGATGCCGGGTTTATTATAACCCGTAATGATAATTTGATCAGGATTGATAAAGAAAGCCCTTACCTGAAAGACATCAGCGATTTGTTGCATTTTACCCGTGAGGAGGCCTGGATATTGAACAGGGCCATTCTTGCATTGGATGATGAAACCTATGTAAAGCAAAGCCTGGCGCGGAAACTATATGCCCTGTACGATCTGAAAGGAGTCCCCTATCCCGTTGTGAAGCGTGAGAACTCTGAAAAGGTAGTCAGCCTGATCAGGGCCATGGAAAACAAACAGATTGTGATGCTTGCAGATTACCATTCCTCCAACAGCAACACAGTGGCCAACCGGGAGGCTGAACCCTTTCAATTCACGCTGAATTACAGCTATATCTGGTGTTTCGACACCCTGAGTCTCGAAAATAAACTTTTCAAGACAGCCCGCATCGGGAAGGTGCAGATCCTGCAAAAACCATGGCAAAATGAGAAGGATCACAAATCGGAGGAGACGGATATATTCAGGATTACCGGTTTGGAGAAAATCAACGTAAAAATACTTATGACTTTACGGGCCGTCAATCTTCTGGTGGAGGAATATCCGATGGCAGAGGAATTTATTACACCGGCAGGTAACCAACAATTTATCTTTTCGGGATGGGTACGAAGTTATGAAGGGATCGGCCGGTTCATTCTGGGATTGATGGATGAGGTTGTTGTACTGGCGCCGCAAAAGTTAAAAACATTCCTGAACGGCAAGATCAAGGAAAAAAAGTTTTAATCAAAAGATATATTGACAGAAGTTGACAAAATGAGAAAGTAGCTTTGAAGTGAATTTCACCCTTTGCTTTTCAGGTTCTGTTTTCCGTAAAATTGCATAACGTGATTTTTAATAAATATGACCGATGCGATTTAAATTGACCTTTACCCTTACCAATCCGAAAGAGCGGATTCTTCCTTTGAATTACCAGTATGAATTGAGTTCCTGGATTTATCATATCCTTAATTCCGGAAGCCCGGAATTTGCAACCTGGCTCCACGACCATGGATATACTGATGACCGGAAGCAATTCAGGATGTTCACTTTTTCAAATCTGGATATATCGCATCGCAGGATTCAGGGCGATCGTCTGGAAATCCTGAGCCAGGAGATCAATATGATCGTGTCGATGTTGCCCGATGAAATGATCCGCCATTTTATCACCGGTTTGTTTCAGGATCAATCGTTTACTCTTGGCGATCGGTTAACACAGGTTCCGTTGAAAGTTATTTCGGTTGAAGGGCTCCCCGAACCATTGTTTTCCGTTAACATGTCCTTCAGAGCCCTTTCGCCACTTTTAATCTCTTTCAAATATCCCGATGACCGGTATGCCCGGTATCTTGAACCGGTTCAGTCCGATTATCAGTTACTCTTCTTCAGAAATCTGAAACAAAAATACAGAACCCTTATCGGGGCTGATATTCCCTTTGATGAGAAGGAAGGAACTCTGGAAATCCTTTCCGAACCCCGTAAAAAAGGGATCCTGATCAAAGCCGGAACACCAATGGAATCAAAGATCATCGGGTATCAATACGATTTCCGGCTTACGGGCCCGGTTGAATTGCTACGGCTCGGGTATTTTACCGGTTTTGGCGAAAAGAACAGCATGGGTTTTGGGTGTGGAGAGGTGAAAAAACAAATCAGACATCTGGCTTAAAACATAAAAAGTTAAAACCGAATGACAATGGATTTCGATCAACATTTTAAAAAGACTGAAACCTCCGTAAAACTTGACTTCCTGTACACGCTTCTCACTAAAAATGAAGGGCTGAAAAACCAGTTCATCGAATATGGCAAACCAGTTGAAGAGATCAGGAAAAGACAGGAAAAGGATAAATCCTGGGAAAAGATGATCTCAGAGGCATCTTTAAAATTTAAAAACGAGCTTGAATCCCTCGATTTTGATAACATGGACTGGCGACGGTATGTACCCAGGCATAGCGGGTACATTGAAGACTATGAAGCCTATGAACATTTCGCGGAAGAACATCTGAATGACATTTTCGGAGGATGGAAACACGACATCCTTATCCTGATAAACGATGGGCAATTGGCAGAGGCTGTCTGCCATTGTCTGGGCATGTATGATGCCTGTCTGGCAGCAGAGATCAAAGATTCGGAAAATATTTTTGACGACCTTACCGATACCCTGCTTCAGGACCACGAAGAGATGATGCACGAAGTAATGACTACAATTGGCACTATAGTCATATCTGATGATCAGGCATATAAGTCGGTTGAAGGGGTACTTGATCATTATCTGAAGGAGTATGCCGGAATGAAAAACTATCTCCGGTATTTCGAACCACTCTTTATCAGCCTTACTGAGACCTGTGAAACGGCCGGGCGGATTCTGAAAAAAATGACCATTGCGGGTATTGATGATTCATTTGTACCAAGGTTGGCGGTCAGGCTGGCTTCATTTGATGAAGATCCTCTGATATGGCGCGAAAAAGCCGAGGAATATATGGAACTGGACCTCGATGTGGCAAAGCAGTTGCTCGATCATTACTGGACAGATGATCCGGCCTGTTTCCGGCTTGTTGGCCGGAAGCTTTTCAAAGAACATCCGGCTGAATTGTGCGACTATTTCAGCGAATTGCTTTTCCCCATGTTCGATGAGGGGTTTTACAAGGAGGTCATACGCTATAAAACCCTTCGCGACAGGGATCTTGATTTGTATGAAGCGCTTCGTGTTTTCCTAACCGAAGATGAGAAATTTATATTTGCAGACGAGATACGCTACGACCATGTTTTCAAAGTCGGGGTACTTGCCCTGGAAAAACGCTATCCTGAAATTCTTGCCTTGGTCCGGAAGGAAGCGTTCTTTACCTACGATTTTACCGGGATGATCACCCCGATCCTGAACATTTACCCGGCCGAAACGCTTGAACTGATCCGGGTCAAATGCGCTGAAATTATAAAATTTAAAAAACGTAGCGCATACAAACACGTTGCCGAATGGCTGCAATTATCCCTGCAAATCAAAGGCATGGAAGAAAATGCCCGCCACCTGATCCATGAGCTTTACAACCGCAAACCTGCCTTGCCGGCGTTGAAGGAGGAGATGAGGAAGGTGGGGGTGGTTGAAGGAATGAATTGAGGGTAATAGAAAAGATTGAAAGAATTTCCTTTGAAATAAATGATATGAAACTAACCTATAAAACAATTGATTACGAAAGGCTGACAAGGCCAAAAGGCAAAGTCCTAACTAATTCCATAACAATATGATTAAAGAAATCTGCCAATTTGTAGAAACACTGGAAGAGCAAGCTCCTGATTTATTAAAGGAAGGTGCCAAACTCAAGGAAGGTATTTACGTTGCTCTGGATATAGGACTGGAGGATGGTAAATATGTACTAAAAAATGTCGATGAGAAT
>CAISJJ010000442.1 GCA_903885595.1 uncultured Bacteroidales bacterium | reverse complement strand
GAGGCCATGATCGATGCCGCCCGTCCCGAGATGTTCGAGTTCCCGCTGGTATTCATGTGTACCCGCTCGATGTGGAGGAATTTGGTCCATACCGTAAAGGCCAAGACCACCGGCGACCTTCCGCTCACCATGATGCTGGGTGGACTTCCGGTTCCATCCTACGAAGGTTATCCTGTGCTGGTTCGTCCCGACTGGGATACCTGGATTGCGAGCTACCAAAACGGCATCCAGCCCCACCGTGCCATGTTCACCACCCAGCAGAACCTGATCTTCGGCACCGACGGACTGATGGACACCAACGATATCGAATCCTGGTACAACACCGACCTGCAAATGAGAAGGTACCGCGTGCAGTACAAAGCCGCAACCGCATATCTCCATTCCGAACTCCTCGTCCTCGCTGGCTTCGGCGACTAACAATTGGTCATTGGTAATTGGTAATTGGTAATTCGACTCATGTCTTCTAAAAAGACCAATAATCCTCAACCTTCTCCAAGGCCTCGTTTCTACGAGTTCAGCTACTCCCCTGTCCTCGACCTGGTGGATACTGATGTCATTTTGGATCCTTCTAATTTAAAAGTGTTTGTCCCCTTTGGAATCGACAACGCCCTGCCCCGCCAATTGATCAAGCTCGCCCGTGAAGTTCCGGTTCACCGGGCCATCCTGAATTCTAAAACAAACTACATCCTGGGGCAGGGTGTTCAATCCTCCGATCCGGTAACAGCCTCATTCCTGCAGCTCCCGAATAACCGCAAGGAGCTCTTTTCGGTGACACTCAAAAAACTCTGCTTCGACTACCTCACCTTTGGCAATTGCTTTTATGAGCTGGTCACCAATAAGAAAAGGTCTTTTGTGTTTGTATATCATCAGGACGCTTCACGTGTAAGGCTGCACACCGATGGCAGACAGGCGCTGATCCATCCGAACTGGGATTTGTTCAGGGGAAATGGTGACAAGCATTTAAAATCCATTAGCCTTTTTCCTGAATTCTCTGCTGGTGACGATGGACTGCTTCACTCTGTAGTCCATGTCAAAGACTACGAGCCGGAGTTTACCTGGTATGGCATTCCTTCTTACTTTGCCGGCATCCGCAATGTAATCATCTCCGGACTGACCAACATCTGGAACCAGACCCGCCTTGAATCCTCTTTCGCATCTCCCGGTATGCTGGTCATCCCGGGGGTGAACTCCGAGGCCGATGCAACGGCATTGGATGCCGTCATGCAGGATTACCTGGGCACCCTGGGCGAAAAATCAGGCCAGGTGCTTTTCCAGTACCGGGCCGATCCGGCTCCGGGAGTCACCGCGGGGGAAGTTAAATTCGTTCCTTTTCTGCGTGAAACCGATGGCCACTGGCTCGATCTGCATACCCAGAGTGAATTGGCCCTCATCACCATTCACAATTGGTTCCCTTCGCTCACCCCATACTCCGATATGAAATCCTCATTCGAATCCGGACGAATCCTCAATGAATACGAGGTGGCCATGGCTACAGTGATTAAACCGATCCAGCAGGTATTTCACCAATCACTGCAAACAGCCCTTGCAGCGTGTGGATTACAGCTCAAAGACTTCGAGTTTATTAATTCTCCGCCCATCTCGCGAATCAACCCGATGAACTTCGTCTGGGAAGTCCGCCGCGACTCTGGCCTCGAATTCGACAAAAACGACCCCGCCCAAAACATCCTGGTCCTCCAACTCCAAAACACCTTCGCATCTAATATGAAAAATCCCTAATGCCTATTGCCTATTGCCTAATCCCTGATTATGTCCGCTCTAATGTCCCCCCTCGAAATCATCACCATCGCTTACATCACCGAGCTTGACCCGGCCATGATCAAGGATTCTTTCATTCTCACGGCTCAGATCCAGTACATCAAACCGGTGCTGACCGCTCCACTCTATGATGATGTATTGCTCGATCCGGCTGGCGATTTGTACGCCGTGCTGGTCGATGATTACATCAAACCCTGCCTGGCTTATTATATCAAAGCCACCATGCTTAACCAGCAATTACTTGAGACTTCTCAATATACTGTCGGCAGCGATCCTGCATTGGCCCAGTGTCTCATGGATATTTCAACGGCCGTAATGATCTCCCCCGAACACCGCCGCGACATCGTAAAGGAAGTATTCGCAATGGCCAAATACAAACTGGATTTACTCATAGATTATTTGGTCGCACAGGAGTTTCCATTATACGCCCTGCCAACATCCCGCCGCATCAGTGGCTTTATTATCACCCCTACTATCTGACAGTTTTGAATTTTGATCTTTGATTTTTAAGTTTTCAATATGAATCAGGTCCAACGCAGAATGGTTTTATGCAACATGAATCTCCACGATATATATTATCATACTCCTGGGTATGCCATGACCCCTTCTGTACAAATACCAAACGGATCAACTAAAATAACGGTTCAGTTCAAGTATCACGGCATCAACGACCCGGTCACCTGTACGCTTTATCAAAGCCTCGATGGCATCAACTTCGATGAGTGTGAATCAATTGATGAAATGTCCGTTGGCATAATACTCGATATTGCTTCTGCTTCTGCTACTTTAAATATCAGTGAACTGCTTACAACGTGGATCAGGTTCAAAGTTACGGCTGGCAATTGCAGTGCAGGGGTCCTTGATAAGTTCTTATGTCTATTCGCAGCATAATATGGGATACTCTAAATATTTTCAGGCAAATTCGTTAAGGTCCGCCGTAACCAATTATAAAGATTACGCGAGGCTGCCCTTTTCTGCCACGCCCGATCGTCCGCCTACTGGTTCTATCAGGACCTACACGGACTCCGATGGGTTCCTCCATTTTATAAATGGTGTAAACAATGCAAGGGGCATATTTTTAACCGGTATTCAGGCAACACTTGATGCAATCCTGGCTGCTATAAAAATTGTTGGCTCCCTGACATTTGATACTTACTCTGTTATTATCGGCGGAAACGGTGGAACAATACCCAACACGGCCACGGGGATGAACAATCTTGTTACCGGCTGCGCAAATGCCGCCCCCGGTAGTAATAATTTGGTTGCCGGAAGTGGCTGTACGGTTTCTTCAAGTAACAACCTGCTTACCGGGATGAACAATTCTATAAACGCTTCACAATACCAGAACGCCAATGCTGTTTCAGGTCGCACCAATGCTGTTACCGGCGAATACAATTTAGTTGCAGGAATTGACAATGTGATAATAGGCCAACGCAATATTGTCTCCGGCGACAACAACCATGTTACATCTTCCCTGGGCAACGAGGTATCCGGCGAAGACCAGGTTGTATCCGGAACCCACAATTCAGTTTCTGGTCGCAACCATAATATCCTGGGTAGTTTTAACCATGTCACGGGTGAGGATCATTCACTCCCCGATCAAAAAAATCATTGTACTGCCCAAGGCCATGAGGCAGTTTGTTATAACGACTGCCAGCATGCACACGCGGCTGGCAAGTTTACAGGTTCTGCAGCAGGAAGTGCGCAGTATACCAGCGTCGTAGCAAAGGGGATTACTACCAATTTAACGCCGGTCGAATTGATGGTTGACACATGGTCTCGAATCATCCTTGCGGCAAATAAGGGCTATTCTTTTACAGTCCGGGTTTTTGGGATGATCTCAACCCTCCACTGTGGATACATCAAAGAAATGAGGGGAATGATCGTTAAAGGAACAAATAACCTCTCCACCACGCTCATTTGGGCCGATATACCCACCGTCGATACCATCATCCTCGACATGGGCGATGGGTTTACTGCAGTTATTTCGGCCGATACAACCTATGGAGCTTTAAAGATTACCGTTACGGGTGCCGAAAACGTTCCTGTCCGCTGGATCGCCTATGTCGAAATGCTTGAACTCTCATTTGTCTAACAATGTCCTTAACACTTAACAATTAACCACTTAACACTTAAACAATATGCCACTCGCCCACACAAAGATCACCTGCAACCTCGATATTGCTGACGGCAATGCATATCTGGATTATGTCCAGGTACCCGATGGATCCATGAACATCACCGCGCAGTTCGCCTATTCCTCGCTCGACGCCGATGTTACCGTCTCCCTGCAGCAAAGCCTCGACGGTTCAAACTTCGACAATGTCACCGACATGCTACTCGACAAAGACGATACCTCCGCAACCCTCAACGTGATGAATGTCCTCACAACCTGGGTCCGCTTTTACGTTCAAGTCGGCGCCGCAAAAACCGGAACAATAAAGGATTGCTACTTCTCATTCAACTAATATTCATTCAACAATTCAATAATTCAACAATTCAACAAGTAAAAAATGGGCACCTCAACCTTCTTCAACAAAAGCCAGTGGCATACCCAGGGCACCGATGCCGGGCTCGATACCGGCGGTGCCAATGCCGTTACCGCTGAAAATGTTAAATCCGCTGTCGACCTTAAACATTCAAACGCTACTGATCATGCTCAGGGTACCGATCAGGGTCTTGACACCGGCGGCACCAATGCCGTAAGCGCTGCAGATGCGAAATCCGCTGTCGACCTTAAACATTCAAACAGTCTGGACCACGCAAACACCCTTGATCATTCAAACGCCGCTGATCACGTCCAGGGTACCGATACAGGCCTCGACACTGGAGGCGCCAATCCGGTCACCGCTGCTACCATAAAGGGCGTCACTGACCTTGTCGCTGCTGGCGCTGGCGCCAACTCTGCCATTGTAGGCTCCGGCGGAGCTGGCCATCTCAATACGGCAACCGGAACAAACAATGTGGTGGGTGGCCTTGATAATACAGCTGCAGGTCACAGAAACCTGGTGGCTGGCAGCAACCAAATCTGTGGTGGACATAATAACATAGTGGCAGGCAATTCTCATAATCTGCCCGATGTTACCGAAAATTTCAATGCCGTATTTGGCGATGATCACGAAGTGGCTGGCGCCTGTAATCTGCTATCCGGCAAATCCAATGGGTGCAGGGGCGACTATAATCACATCGAAGGCCAGGGCAATACCACCGATTTTGAAAGCTCCGGAGATATTGATTACACCCATCTCGAGGGGAAGGACGCAGTTGGAATAATGAGCAATATCCATGTTCAGGCTGCCGGAAAGTTTACGGGTTCGGTCCCCGGTTCAGCGCAATATTTAAACTTTGTTGTCAAAGGCATCACAACCGATGCCACGCCGGTCGACCTGCTGCTCGATGGCGCTGCCATCGCCCTCTGGTGGCAACCGGCCATGTATGCGGTTAAGGCCACCATCGTTTGTTCCGACGTGGATGCCGAAACAGTGGGTGCACACTATGTTTTGCAGGCTTTGGTGCAGTGCAACCAAACCTCTTCAGTTGCCGGCCTCTTGGGCGATGTCTCAAAAACCGTGGTTTACGAATCCAACGCCGCCTTCGATGCCAATGTAACTGTCGATGGCGCCCTTTATACCTTAAAAATCACGGTCACCGGTGCCTCGGCGACAACACTTCGCTGGGTGGCATTCGTTGAAATGGTCCAGGTAAGTTTTGCAGCACCGTAACATAAAATGGTCAGGGACAAAAAAATATTTGGTCTTCCAGTTACACAGGCAATCAGCCTGGCAACATTTATTGCCGGGGTTATCTCTGTCTGGGTCCACCTCGAAATCCAAATCGCTGCCATCAATGTTGAAATAATCAACCTGAAAAAGAATGTCGAAGCACATTGCACCGAAAACCGCAAAGAACTCGATGCCCTCAAAATCGACATCAAATCCGACACCCGCGAAATCCTCAAAAAAATCGATGAAATCCAGGTCTATCTGCGAACCCAATAAATCACTAAATCAATCATTCAGTCAATCAATCATTCAATCATTCAATCAATTAAATTATGAACTCAAACTTCTTCTCCCTTAACTGGCTGGATCTTGGTAAAGGTCTGCTGGTTGCCGTTATCGGCGCAATTCTTACGGGTATTTATGAAGCCATCACGGCCGGACAGTTAACCTGGACATGGGCATTCTTTCAACCGATAGTCTTAACAGGGGTTGCCGCCGGTATTGCTTACCTGATTAAAAACTTCTTCTCAAATTCGGCAGGAGAACCACTAAAGGGCGAGCAATGACCATATCCGAAAAGGGCCTGGCGCTGATCGAACATTTCGAAGACCTTAAGGCATTTGCATATCGTTGCCCTGCAGGGGTGTGGACTATCGGGTATGGTACAACCCTGTATCCGGATGGTACGCCGGTCAAGGAAGGTGATCGTGTATCATACAAGAAGGCCCGGGATTATCTGCTGCACGACGTTAGGCAAACCGAGTATCAGGTTAACGAAATGCTTAAAGTCCGCCTTATACAGTGCCAGTACGATGCACTGGTCTCTTTCGCCTATAACGTAGGGTGCAATGCACTCAGGCAGTCATCCTTGTTAAAATTCATCAATGACTGCAGGACAGATATTTCCATTGAGGATACCTTCATGATGTGGAATAAATGTGACGGTAAACCAGGTATCGATGATGATCGCGATGGGATCATCGATGAACCTGGCGAAAAACAAATATCACTTGGCCTCAGTAACCGACGCAGATCAGAGGCCTGGTTGTTTCTGAACAATGAAGTGAAATACTTTTAACAGTGGCATTTACATTTGATCCATCCAGTCTGTTTTCAGCTATCAAAAAGCCTTTGGTATGGATCTCAATTATCTTGGCTTTACTACTCATCGGCGCTGTAGTATTGGAACGTGTGCTGCACGACGCCGCGAAAAACAAGATCCTCCGAAGCCAGGCTGCCATGATACAGGCATTCAAAAACGCCCCGGTCAGGATTGATACCGTCCACGATACCATCCACTGGCCCGGGCAGATAATCATCAAACCGGTTCCCGTTAAAGTGGTTATCCATGATTCAATCCTAATTCCATATCGGGAATGCTGGTACGATTCCCTGTTTAACCAGGAAGGCATCAAGTTTCGGTGGCAGGCACAAGGCTGTCTGCAATTTATCTCCTTCTCCGACTTCACCTGGCCTAAAGAGATCATCACGATCACACGTCAGGTTGATACTTGCATTGCCAAACCTATCCCAAAACAACCAACATTCAGGATCGGCCCATATTTAGGTATGTCACTCAACTCTTTCACCAAATTCCCTGGCATCGAAGCCGGAGCCCAGCTAATTATCAAAGATCAGCTTACGGTGTCAGCCGGCGGTCTCTACCTTGATGGAATTTACGGTAATGTGAGGCTGGGGTGGCTTTTTAAATAAATTATTGCATTACGACTACCTCCCTCTTAGACCTGAATTATCCATTTTCCTACCGGGGTTTCGACACATTTTAGGACAAGAAACAAGATCGGGCAATGTAAAAGCCGCTCAAAGTGACCACCCTCGGGCCGTTTTAAACTGACCAACCCCTAATGGGCTTTGTTATCAGTAACAGAAATCACAAAATGGAATATTTCAGTCAAATTCAGGTCATTAACCATGTATAACATAGTGAGCTGTATTCCTCCAGGGAGCGAAAATCCCATCTATTGTAAAGGATTACCTTCAGGATTATAGACAAGTTAAATTCCAGTTTCACGATCATTTGCTGTCATTCATAATACGAATCTTGCTTGATTTCCTCTGATAATATTACTAAAGTTTTGATTTTTGGTAATTATTTTGTATACTTACGCCTTTATTCAATTTTTTCTCATCTAATTGGTAATCAAAGATATTCAATCATAGGTTGTACAAGAATTGACAAACCAATAATAATACAACAATAATTGATATGAAAACTTCGATATTATGTGTTCTTTTGATTTTTCTTTTGCAAGTAACATTTTCTCAAATCCCTGAATCCCCTAATAAAGTTAATACCTTAGGTAAACGCATAGGGCAATGGACTGTTCTCTATGATACAAATTGGAATGTTATTTCTGAGAAAAAGAATACAGTTTACTACCGGATTATTAATTATTCAAATGGAGATCCTTTGGGGAAAGTTAAAGATTACTTTAAATCCGGTAAAATACAGAGTGATTTTGAACTGGTTTCTGAAGATCCAGTGGTCTATGCCGACGGGATTGCAATTTGGTACTATGAAAGCGGGAACAAAGCGAAAGAGATGATATTTAAAAATGGAAAATTAAATGGAAAAGTTAAAATTTATTATAAAAACGGTCAACTATGGACTGAGTATGAATATAAGGATAATTTACTTTGGAATATTTTCTGTAAGTATAATCCTCAAGGCAAGCCACTTAAATTCGGTACATTAAAAGATGGTTCCGGATCTTATATTGACTACAATGAAAGTGGGCAAAAAGCATTTGAGTGCAATTTCGTTGATGGTATCAAAGTCGGAAAATATACTGAGTTTTATGAAAATGAGAAAAAGAAAATGACAGGGTCAATGGTGAATGATCAGAAAAATGGGACTTGGAAAGAATGGGACGAAGATGGAAAGCTTACGTCTGAATCAAATTATGTCAATGATAAGATAAATGGAACCTGCATAAATTATTACTCAGATGGGGCAAAAAAAAATGAAGGATCATACGTAGATGGCCTAAAAATAGGTATTTGGTCTGAATTTAACACAAATGGAACCAAACTTGAGGAGGGAAGTTATCTTAATGGAGAGAAAGAAGGATTATGGAAAGAATATTACGAGCTTGCTAAAAATCAAAAATCTACCGATCTGATTCTTTATAAACCTCCGCTTAATTTAGGCGAGGTAAGAGGTGAAGGTCTTTATATAAAGGATGAAAGGACAGGCAATTGGATTTATTATGATAAGAATAATATTAAAGTTGCTTCTGGGCTATGGATTTCACTACCTTTTTTTAATAAGGAGGATACACTCAGAGGTTTATCGCCAAATTGGATAAATAGTACCGTGACCTATGGATTTCATTATAGCTTATATGCTATGAATGGGAGATGGACTTTCTGGTATGAAACCGGTTCAGTAAAGGCAGAGTGTGATTTTATAAAAAATAAAAAAGATGGCTCATGGGTCTCTTTTAATTCAGATGGAAGAAAGGATTCTGAGGGAACCTACAAAAGTGATAAAAAAGATGGGTTGTGGAAAGACTGGTTAGCTGATGGGACTTTAACTGTTGCCAATTATGTTGACGGGAATATTGATGGTGAAATGTCAATATATTATCCAAATGGCAGAATAAAAGTTAAAGGAAAAGCAATAAACAATCTCCCTCTTGGAGTATGGAAGATATATGATGAATCAGGGGGCTGGGAAGAGGGGATTTTCGATAACACCATCAGAGAAGGGAAATGGATAGGTTATAGATCCGATGGAACAAAAGCCGGTGAGTATAATTACAGGAATAACGTTTTAACTGGAGTCTGTATAATATATTATAAGGAGGGCGGTTGGGCTGAAGGATCATACATTAACGGTCAGATGGATGGGATCTGGAAGGTTTATGATAAAACTGGGAAATATTCACATTCTGCTTCATTCAGAAATGGAACAAGAATTGATTAAAGTCAGTAATAGGAACCCCAGATGAAACATATGAAAACCTCAATTATAATTACTTGGATAACTGTCCTTTTAACAATGGCCTTCATTTCAAATGTGCATTCCCAGAATGATGACCTCACCACTAAAAGAAATAAAGCAATCAGAGATAATACGGACTCGTATATTGAATTAATTCCTAATACCGATTTGGGTAAAGTCCACTTTTCCCGAATTCATTTCGATGAATCTAAGATCGAACTCGAGCACTTATTTTATCAGGCATTCATGTTTAGAGTACCCTTCCCAGGAGGTACACTTTGGTGGAGCATGATAAGTAATCCTTTGTTACATAGTTGGTATATTATTCCGAAGGAAGGAGAAGGTAGTGGATTCAAAAATTTTGTAAATATGATAGTGAAAAAACCTCGGGTATCTGGAGTAAATAAAGGAGATAAGGTTATAGTTCAATGGCTTGATGAGGAATATTTAATTACTGGCAAATCGTATATAATATGGTTTGCCTTTCTTAGTAAATACCCCGTAGATCTAGTAATTTCATTAAATATTCTGAATGATGACCAGCTTAAGATTAATTCAGTTTTCAAAGGATTCGAAGGTATGGAGAAATAATTCAAAAAGATATTGAGTCGCGGTTATTTTTTCAAAATTGAATCATTTCCCAATTTTCCCAAACTCCTGCAACCACCTGTACATCCCGTTTTTCAACCCACTGCTAAAACAGACAACATGCGTCCATTTGGAATTGAGAATATTATACCGGTGACCATACCCCGGTATACCGCTGTCAATCAATAACTGAATGACGATATCCCTTGCTGTTGGTTCCGGGTACTTGCCTGCAATGTTTTCATTGCCGTCAATCATTTTACGTGAGGAGCGTTTGATCCGGTCAACAGGCCACGAACCATCGCTGCCATTGTGACTTAGTTCCCAGTTATTCCTGTCCTGATCCAACCCATACAGTTTGGCTGCATTATAGATGCCTGCATCGGGTTTCAGGATGTTCAATGGCTCAAGATGTTGAAGATCATCGATCAGGCTTTCAATCGCCTTCACCTCCTCCTCGTTTTCATTGAACCATATGGTATCAGTCTTGACTTTGGTCTTTCCATTGATGGTTTGATATTCGGTACTCAAAGCATAACTCTTTCGCTCGTTGCCGGAATTTTGCAATACTGATTTTGCATCGGCCAGGTACTTCTTCAAATATTCCACATAAACCTCCGGTTTATTCCTTACCACGTTGATCTCATAGATCATCTCCCGTTCAACCGGTTTCATGTATTTACAGTCCTTGGCAGTGTTGAGGCTGGGATATTCCTGACCAATGCATTGCAATGCGCAAAACATGCAAATTATTCCAATTATTCTCTGCTTTTTCATTGCGTTTGTTTTTAAAATAAATTCCTCTTGAACTGCTTTGTAATAGAGACAGGAGTTCTTCAATCATCACAAAACAACCCTGAACACCCCCTTGCTTGGCTCAATAACGTATTTTTCAATTATTTGAAGGGGTGTACACCGTTGCATAATGCAATCGTCGTATGAGTGCCCTTCTACGATGCAACAAATCCTGCAGTTCAATCAGCATGTTGTCATTCACCTCGTTAGCCATAGGGAATATGAGCATTGCTGTTTCATCGAGGTAATCATGCATTTCTTCCTCCGAAAATATCCCATCTGGCAGATCAGTTAGGTTGCTGATCCGGTCGGCACATAATAATATTTTTGCATTTTGTGTGCCGGTTTTCAGGATATTTTCCAGATGTTTATATCCATGGATCTCCTTGTTCCATATAACCTCATGAATCAACTCGAGTACTGCAGGTCCGTCTTCATCCAGTTCCCTGATCTCTGCTGATGATACGAATGTTGTTTCTTCCATTGCATCATGTATTACAGACGCTTTCAGAAGCACAGGATCCGTATAATGATAATTGATAAGGATGGCCATGGTTGCCATATTGTGCCTGAATTGGTTGCCGCCCACACGGCTAGCACCCCCGATTAATGCGGTGCTTTTGTAAATCCAGGGCGCCAGACCCATCTTTAGTAATATTTCCAGATCGTTCATGATATCTTGGTTTTATTGATTATTCTTTTCACAGTACCTCTGATTTGTTGATTCAGGAGTGATGACATGACAGGATCTTAAAGTTTAACATAATCCTTCTTCCTGATTTTATAAATCCCGATATCACCTTTTTTTGTTTCAGGCGTCGAAAAAGTTCTGTCCAACGAAAACATTTGCCCCGACTTATCATAAGCTATAATGGATGTTATCAATCCACGGTCGCCTTCGGCACACGGCAGGTTGATCACATTTTCCCTGATGTTCTCAAAAAAAATCACCGAACCCTTATCGGGATAAACTAAATTCATTTTCTGGATCTGAAATTGAGGAAATGTAATCCGGCAACAATTGCATGAGGTCAGGATCTCGCCCACCATGAACCAGCCCAATTGATTCACTTGGATCTTATAAAACATATTGTCACCGTATTTTCTGAACACTGGTGCACTATTGGTCTCTTTCCAGGTGGTAAATGGTTTGTTGTTCTTTGCCTGATAAAGCAGGGACAGCGTTTTACTTGTCAATGAATCTTCAACCGGAATCATTACGATGATTGGCTTTTTAATTTTTATTAACGCTGGCGCAGAAGGATTTTTAGGTATTGCCATTACCCTGATAGCATAGGCCGCCTGGATGATCTGACGATCCCAGGTAGTCGTGCTCACATTATGATTGACAAAATCATCGGTTGTATTAAGTTCTTTGATATCAAAAAAGTAATCAGAACTTTTAAAGGGATCAAATGTACCCCCCATTATGATTATCTGGATTCCCTTCGATGTGGTGATAATGGTATCGGGCTCCGCCGGCGCTGCTGCTATTTCATCTTCGTTCAGCTCATCTTTATGAGGAACCGGTAATTGTTCACGAATGGCAATATCAACCCTGTTTCGGTGATTGCCTTTTCCAATCGCTTTTTCCCAGGCCCCATCGTCATATACTATATCTATATCGGTGATGTGGCTCCCCAGGTTTTGCCTGATCAGATAGTTGCATATCTCCCTGATTCGCTTCATGGCAAGTGATTGCTTCACTTGTTTGATATCCGGTTTTTCCGAGTAAGCAGTGAGGCTGATATCGAAAAATTCCATGGTCCTGACCATCTCAGGAATGTTCAATACTGTTTTTGTTGAGGATTCAGATATTTGCGATTTCCCTGCCTCAAAAACAATACTATCGCAAATAATTACCTGGCCGGTTGCAATAGAGGTTAGCATGCAGATTGTCAAAATGGTGAATATGGTCCCTTTCATAATCGTGAATTTTAACAAAAAAGTCCTTTAATCATATCCCCTAATCCCTGGAAAATACTTTGACCCGATTTTCAGAAAATCATCTGCTTTCTTATATTCCTCTATTTTATACAGATAATTAGCCAACTCATATAAGGACAGAAAGGCATGGATTTTTTTCGGATTTGACGTAATCCAGTAAATGGTTGAATAATGGTCCTTTAGTTGCTCCTTCGGAAAATATTCCCACCCGGTTGTTTCATAAGCATAGTCGCCTGCTACAACTAAGGCATGACCATAAACCGAGACGACCGAAACCTCAAATCCCAGCTTTGTACCGATATCATACACCAGGTAAGCGGTGTTGTCACAATCAAGACGATCTCTTCTGATACCAATCCATAACAGGGTATTCGCCCCATATTTGAACCTGTCGGTTATTATCTCAGAGATGTTTATGATAAAGTTTTCGTATTCCCCCGGTTTGATCAGTGGATTTTTTTTCAGAATATCAGCAATCGAATCCATGTAATGGATGTACATCCTGGAATAAAAATCGGCCGCAAAGTGCTGATCAAACAATTCCAGTTTTATTCTTTGTGCCCCCAGATAGTCAGAAAAATCGGATATATGCAAAAACAGGCTATCGGCAAAATGGGCAAATGATGGATCATAGGGTCTTTGTGAATCAATCTGTTCCTCCATATCCCAGGGATGGAATTCGTAAGCCTTAGTTCCGGAAACGACAAAAGGTACAATCGATTTTCCGGTTTCCGGTTTAATACATGCCAGATTAATGGTTTCTTGTCCTTTGTTTTCCGGCATATCTGATCCGTTAGTATCATAAGGTAAGGTCGCCTGCGTTATGGCAGTGAGGGAGTCCGGTTTCCCGGGTCCAATGGCAGTCAGTTGTTTGATATCAACCACATCGGCAAAATCCCAATGCGAAAATTCATTTCCAGAGATTATCATCCCCTTTTTCAGCCCCTGCGGATAAAAATATTTGTATTTAACCGGACTGTTGATGCGGTAAACCTGGCAACTGTCTTTGATGGAAGCCAGCAGTAATTGTTGCTTTTGAATGGACTTATAATCATAGCGTTTTGGTGAAAACTGCAATTTATTCAACTGCGCGGCCACCTCTGGCCGAAGTTTGTAAACTTCAATCACCGATACCGTTTTTCGAAGAGGTTTGATCATTTTCCTCCCGACATAACCAACATAAACCAGAATTTCCTTTTGTGGATTTGTAATTTTATCTACGGAGTCATGTTCGGGCATGCCGGCAAAGCAACAATTTCCTGAAAGTAATCCTGTAAATAAAATAATTGAGAGGGCCCGGATACCCGGTAATGGATAAACATGCATGAAAATATACCTCCTTTCCTCGATAAAAAAAAGATAAAAACAGGAGATAAATTTCAGTTCATGCCGACGATGTTAAGTATGATAGAATAACAGTAAAGCGCTTAAAATATTACATTTAATCCGGCTTATATTTCAACTTTGTAGAACTCGGCGCTTGAATCGAGGCAATCAACCCAGGTAACAGAGGTATCTTGTTCATAATGATTCGATACAAGTACCCCGCTTCGTATCTTTGTATGCCCGACAACCTGGTGATAGCCCACTAAAGGATCATCTTCTGTTTCATATTTATGTGACCAAAAGATACCACCATCTTCATTAAGACCGCCCCGGAGCTTCCCGACATGAAAGAGGGGTAGATAATAGGCTTCAAATAACCGGTTCAAAGTAGAAGCAAGATATCCGTCTGATGGCTGGATTTGATCGATTATGTAATCGTTAAACCACTTTTGAACAACCCCGGCATGGGTCCATAAGTAATTTTCAACACCGAAGGCAGCCTGGAATAATTTCCTGTTTTCTGTAAACAATGAAAAATACCCTGGCAAAAGTTTTTTCCGGAATCCTGATGCATGGTGGCGTTCATGCCCCCCATAAAAATAAGCAAGGTCATGGTTCCCCCACAACAGAATTATCTTTTCCAGGAAACTTTTCTTAAGAACTATAATCTCCTCAAGGTTTCTCTTAACCTCTTTGGCAGAGTAATCCGATGAATCAACATAATCGCCAATGAAAACCATCCGGTCCCAATTCTCAGTCCGAATGTTTTTCCAAACTGGTGAACCATGTAAATCGCCTATGGTGATGATTTTCATAAAATTAAATGCAAGTCATGATTTTACGATGGTACTTGTAGGAATCTTAAGAGATTGGATGAAATGAAACTATAAAGGACAACAATAAAAATGAGAATGAAAGTAATTTCCAGAAATTTGGGTTTCCCTTAGCGAATCAAAATAATTT
>CAISJJ010000441.1 GCA_903885595.1 uncultured Bacteroidales bacterium | reverse complement strand
TGGAAAAAGTATTGAATAATCAAATTAATCTTGTAAAACTAAGTAAAGCAGCTAAAGAAACATATATTGCAAGATTCACCCCAGAATTAATGGTGAGAAGGATTTTAGAAATGGTAAATGAATAATTATTGATATGCAACAACTCACCCAACAACTTAAATCAGGGAAAATGGAAATTCTTGAAGTCCCGTTTCCAGCACTAAACAAAGGATCTATTTTAATACGTAATCACTATTCGGTGATCAGCGCAGGAACCGAAGGAAAGACCGTGACCGATGCCCGGAAAGGATATATTGCAAAGGCGAAGAGCAGGCAAAAGGAGGTGAAACAGGTGATTGATATGATCAAAACCAATGGTCTGCTATCAACTTACAAACTGGTGATGAATAAACTGGAGGCCCCTGCCGGATTGGGCTACAGCACTGCTGGCGAAGTGATTGCCATTGGTAGGGAAGTTACAAAGTTTAAAGTAGGAGATTTTGTGGCTTGCGGAGGTTCGGGAGCTTCTCATGCCGATGTGGATGCGATCTCTGTCAATCTGGCCGTGAAAGTGCCGGAAAATGTAGATTTAAAGCAAGCTGCCTTCTCAACCATTGCAGCCATTGCCATTCAGGGCATTCGGCAGGCCGAATTGGAAATGGGGTCAAACTGCCTCATCATTGGAATGGGTTTAATCGGACAACTTACATACCTGGTATTAAAAGCTTCCGGGATAAATCCGATCGGAATCGATGTTTCGGAGGGCCAAATCAAACAATCAAGGCATGCCGGAATCGAACAGGTTTACAACAGGCACCAGGAAGGCATCGAGGAACTGATTATGATGCACTCACAAGGCAACGGAGCCGATGCGGTCATTATTACCGCAGGCACCTCATCCCTCGATCCGGTCGAATTTGCAGGTGCTATGGCACGGCGGAAAGCAAAAGTCGTTATTGTTGGAGCTGTTCCCACCGGATTTTCCCGTGCAAATTATTATAAAAAAGAGTTGGATCTTCGTATGTCGTCATCCTATGGGCCAGGCCGGTATGATTTAAACTACGAGGAAAAAGGCATTGACTACCCGATTGGTTACGTTCGGTGGACTGAGAACCGTAACATGCAAAGCTTTATCGATTTCCTCGCCTCAGGGCGACTGGATATCCAACCCCTAATCACCCATACGTTTGACCTGGAAAATGCACCGCAAGCGTATGACATGATTCTTTCAAAGGAAGAACCATTTGCCGGAATCCTTATTCAATATTATGATGGCAAGGATCTGAAACGGGACATCCTGCTTCATGACCGGTCTGTTTCTGTTGCCGATGTGAATGTCGGGTTTATTGGTGCCGGATCTTTTGCACAAGGGTCTCTTCTGCCAAATATGAAAGGGCATTGCAATTTCGTTGGGGTGGCAACCGGCAGGGGCAACACAGCTAAGTATGTTGGGGACAAATACGGTTTCAAATATTGTGCGGAGTCAGGCGATAAAGTGATTCATGATCCGCAGATCAATACAATCTTCATCACAACCCGTCACAATCTCCATGCAGAGAATGTGATAAATGCAGTATTGAACCAGAAACATGTGTTTGTTGAGAAGCCCTTGGCGATGAATGAGGTTGAGTTGTATGAGATTCAAAAAACTTATGAAGATATTAACCAAAAGGGGCAACGTAAACATCTGATGGTTGGCTTTAATCGACGATTTGCTCCTCCAGTGGTTGAAGTAAAGAATTTGTTTGTTCAGGAACAACCCAAATCCATCGTGATAAGGATTAATTCCGGCATCATGCCACCTGACCATTGGGTAAACGATCCTGAAATTGGCGGAGGACGTATGGTTGGCGAAGGTTGTCACTTCATCGACCTGGCCATGTTCCTGGCCGGGAGTCCCATTATCTCAGTGTCAGCCGATTGCATGAAGGATGCCAACGCATTGAATAATACGGTTGTAATTAACCTGAAAATGAAAAATGGAAGTGTGGCCTCCATCAATTATTTTGCCAATGGCAACAAAGCGGTTCCCAAGGAGTCAATCGAGGTTTTTTGTGGTGGAACCGTTGCACACATCCATGATTTCAGGGAGCTGACCGTCTATGGCAATAAGTCGAAAAGGATCAAATACAAGGGACAAAATAAGGGACACGCCACAGAAGTGCAATCGTTTCTGAAAGCTATAAAAGAGGGAGCCCCCTGCCCTATTCCTTTCGAAGAGTCATTCCTCAGTATGCTGGCAACTTTTAAAGTGAATCAGAGCATTTTGGAGAATAGAAAAATAACCTTATAGATGGAGTTAAAGGCTGCTGTTGAATTATTGCAAAACTATATCGAGCGAGAAAATTACCGGGGTTACGATCCCTATGATGCGCTTAAATCGCCGTTGTTTAAACTCCCTCTGCTTCGCAGCAATAAAATCATCCGGTTCGGAGCACAGCAGTTGGTGAAACGATTGCCCTTCAGCATTAGGAGAATATTATTGGTCCCCAAAGGATACAACCCAGTCACTTTGGGTTTGTGTATACAGGCATATGCGTATTTATACCAAAGCAATGCTGATTTAAAAGATAATTATTTCAATAAAATCTCTCAACTGGTCAGCGAACTGGAAAAACTAATACCGAATGGTTTCAGCGGTGCCTGCTGGGGATATGATTTTGACTGGGAAGCCCGTCATGCGAAAATTCAGGCTTATCAACCCACCATAGTCGCCACCGGTATCATCACCAATGCACTTTTTATTGCAAACCAAATTACTGGCCATCAACAATGTGGCAGGTTGGTAATCAGTGCTGCACAATTTGCCCTTAAAGATTTGAACAGAACATATCAAGATGATTCTTTCTGTTTTTCCTATTCCCCATTTGACCACCAGCAGGTTTTCAACGCTTCAATGAAAGGAGTTCGATTACTCTCCCAAGCACATTCCTTGACTGGAAATGAAAATTTCAGACAGGAAGCAAAAAATGCCGTCGATTTCGTCCTTGAACAACAACATGAAGATGGTTCGTGGGGATACTCCCTGTCATCAGGCGGTGCTTGGATCGATAACTACCACACAGGATATGTGTTGGATTGCCTGGATGAATATCAGCAATTGACCCACAACAAAGAAATTTCCAATTCAATTGAAAGGGGATATCAATATTATAAGAACCATTTTATAACGAAAGATGGGATACCCCGGTTTTACTCAGACAACACCTTTCCTGTTGACTGTACTGCTGCCGCTCAAACAATCCTGACATTATGGCGGTTTGGTGATATATCATTGGCTGTACATATAGCAGGATGGATGACAGAACACATGCAGGCTAAAAATGGTAGCTTTTATTTCAGAAAGTTTCAGAGCTACACGATCAGGACCTCATTTATGAG